>CABSMZ010000026.1 GCA_902478875.1 uncultured Collinsella sp. | reverse complement strand
CGCCCGCACCATCTACCTTTCGAGCGACTGCGCCATCGGCTACGAAGCTGGCGCCATGGCACTCACGGCCATTCGCGGCTTCCGCGACGATTTTGAGCATCACATCCGCGAGCACTCCTGCGGCTTTGACCGCGAGGCCCGCGTCCCGTGCGTTTCGGGCTGCCCGGCGCACGTCGACATTCCCGGGTACATTTCGCTGGTCGAGGCCGGCCGCTATGCCGACGCCGTCAAGGTCATCCGCAAGAACAATCCGCTGCCGCTCGTCTGCGGCCTGGTGTGCGAGCATCCCTGCGAGATGCACTGCCGCCGTGGCATGGTCGACGACCCCATGAACATCCTCGCCCTCAAGCGTTTTGCCGTCGAGCACAGTGACCTCAACGACCACAAGCCGCATGTAGTGGACAACACCGGCAAGCGCGTCGCCGTGATCGGCGGCGGCCCGGCCGGCCTTTCCTGCGCCTACTACCTGGCCGTGATGGGCCATAAGGTGACCATCTTTGAGCAGCGCCACCACCTGGGCGGCATGCTGCGCTATGGCATCCCCAGCTATCGTCTGCCGCGCGAGCGCCTGCAGGCCGAGATCGACTGGATCTTGAGCGCCGGCATCGACGTTGAGCTCGATCACTCCGTCAACGGCGAGGAACTTGCCCACCTGCGCGACGAGTTCGATGCCGTCTACCTGGCCATTGGCGCCCACAGCGATAAGAAGCTCGGCCTTCCGGGCGAGGAAGCGCTCGGCGTGGAGTCGGCCGTCAAGATGCTGCGCGCCATCGGCGACGACGAGCTGCCCGACCTGAGCGGCCAGCGCGTGTGCGTCATCGGCGGCGGCAACGTGGCCATGGACGTGGCGCGCTCCGCCGTGCGCTGCGGTGCCGAAAAGGTGAGCATCGTCTACCGCCGTCGCATCTGCGACATGACGGCCCAGGACGCCGAGATCGCCGGCGCCCAGGCCGAGGGCTGCGAGGTGCTGGAGTTGACCGCCCCGCTCGCTATCGAGACGGGCGAGGAAGGTCGCGTGAGTGGCCTGCGCGTGCAGCCGCAGATTATCGGCGCGCCCCGTCGTGGGCGTCCGGCCCCGCGTGCCGCCGCCACGCCCGAGCGCGTCATTCCCTGCGAGCGCGTGTTTGTGGCCATTGGCCAGGACATCGATTCCAAGCCGTTTGAGGACATGGGCATCGCTTGTAAGTGGGGCTGCGTGGTCACCGATTCGGATGGCGCCGTGCCCAACTTCGATGGCCTCTTTAGCGGCGGTGACTGCCAGACCGGTCCCGCCACCGTCATCCGTGCCATCAACGCCGGCCGCGTGGCTTCGGCAAATATCGACCGCTATCTGGGCTTTGACCACAAGATCAAGCTCGAGGTCGAGCTGCCGACCGTCCAGTTTAAGGGCAAGCATGAGTGCGGCCGCTGCGAGCTGGGCGAGCGCGAGGCCGGCGAGCGTATTCACGATTGGGATCTGGTCGAGCAGGGTCTCACCGAGCAGGAGGCGCGCCAGGAGGCGAGCCGCTGCCTGCGTTGCGATCACTTTGGCTTTGGCGCGTTCCGCGGAGGGAGGAACCTGGAATGGTAGAGCCCAACAACACCACCGTCAGCGACAACACCGAAAACGGAGCGCATAACATGGTCAAGCTCACTATCGATAATTGCGAGGTCGTGGTTCCCGAGCACACCACGATCCTGGATGCGGCCAAGTCCGTCAGCATCCAGATTCCCACCCTGTGCTACCTGCGCGATCTAAACGAGATCGGCGGCTGCCGCGTATGCGTGGTCGAGGTTGAGGGCTGCGACCAGCTGGTTGCCGCCTGCAACAACTACGTGCTCGACGGCATGGTGGTCCACACCAACAGCCCCAAGGCCCGCGAGGCGCGTCGCACCAACGTGCAGCTGCTGCTGTCCCAGCACGACTCGCGCTGTACGAGCTGCGTGCGCAGTGGTAACTGCAACCTGCAGACCATCGCCAACGACCTGGGTATCTTCTATCTGCCGTACGAGCAGCACCTGGCGCGCGAGGGCTGGGACTTCGATTTCCCCATCATCCGCGATAACGACAAGTGCATCAAATGCATGCGCTGCATCAAGGTGTGCGAGAGCGTGCAGGGCTTAGGGATTTGGGACCTGACCAACCGCGCCACGCATACCGCCGTGGGCACCCGCGGGCGTGCGCCGATCGGCAAGACCGATTGCGTCGCGTGCGGTCAGTGCATCACGCATTGCCCGACGGGCGCCCTGCGCGAGCGTGACGATACCGAGACCGTGTTCGACGCCATCGCCGATCCCGACAAGATCGTACTGGTGCAGATTGCGCCGGCCGTGCGTAGCGCCTGGGGCGAGGAGCTCGGCATTCCGCGCGAGGAGGCCACCGTTGAGCGCCTGGCTTGCGCCCTGCGCCGCGTTGGCTTTGAGTACGTGTTCGATACCGATTTTTCGGCTGACCTCACCATTATGGAGGAGGGCTCCGAGCTGCTCGAGCGCCTGGGTGCCGCCGCTAAGGGTGAGGATGATGGCCGCGGCTGGCCCATGTTTACGAGCTGCTGCCCGGGTTGGGTGCGCTTTGTGAAGGCCCGCTATCCGGAGTTTGTCGACAGCCTGTCTACGTCCAAGTCGCCGCAGCAGATGTTCGGCGCCATCGCCAAGACATACTACGCCAAGGTGCTGGGCGTGGAGCCCGAGCGCTTGTTCGTGGTGTCCGTGATGCCGTGCACGGCCAAGAAGGCCGAGTGTGCGCTGCCGAGCATGGTGGGCGAGGGCGGCGCACCCGATGTGGACGTTGCGCTGACGGTGCGCGAGATGGTGCGCATGATCCGCGCGAGCCACGTGAGCGTGGACACGCTGGTTGAGGAGCCGCTCGATACGCCGCTGGGCTTTGGCACAGGCGCGGGTGTGATCTTTGGCGCCACGGGCGGCGTGATGGAGGCCGCCGTGCGCTCGGCCTATTACCTGGTGACGGGCAAGAACCCCGACGCCGATTTCTTTACCGACGTGCGCGGCCTGGACGGCTGGAAGGAAGCCGTGGCCGATATCGATGGCACCAAGGTGCGCGTCGCCGTGGCACACGGGCTGGGCAATGCCGCCCGCCTGCTCGACGCAATTCGCGACGGTCGTGTGAGCTATGACTTTGTCGAGGTCATGGCGTGCCCCGGCGGCTGCGTCGGTGGTGGCGGTCAGCCCATCCACGACGGTTGCGAGCTGGCTGCCGAGCGTGGCCAGGTGCTCTGGGGCCTCGATGCGAACGCCGAGATTCGCTTCTCGCACGAGAATCCCGATGTCCAGGCGTGCTATCGCGAGTTCTTGGGCGAGCCGCTCTCGCCGCTGGCCGAGGACCTGCTGCATACCGACCATCACGCCTGGTCGATGCCCAATGAGGGGGCGTGCTAGCGATGCGCGCTTTTGATGTTGAGATGTCGCGCCGGGGGTTTGCCTCGGTGCTCGCCGCGGGCGCGTTGTCGCTCGCGCTGGCTGGTTGTGGTGGCGGGTCTGCCGGGACCGGGTCTGCTGCGGCCTCGGCTGCCGGGTCTGCCGCTGACGGTGTCGCTGCCGAGCCGGTTGAGGTGCACGTCGCCTCGCTCAAGGGGCCGACGTCGATTGGCTTGGTGCAGTTTATGGACCAGGCGGACGAGGGTGCCACGGACAACGAGTTCGACTTTGCGATCAACACTGCCGCCGACGAGATCGTGCCCAAGGTGATTCAGGGCGATGTCGACATTGCCCTGGTGCCCGCCAACGTGGCGAGCATGCTCTACAACAAGACCGAGGGTGCGGTGCAGGTCATCGACATCAACACGCTGGGCGTGCTGAACGTGGTGACGGGTAACGTGGACGTTACCTCGTTTGGCGATTTGGCGGGCCATACCGTCTACATGACGGGCAAGGGCACCACGCCGGAGTACGTCATGAACTACCTGCTGGAGCGCGCGGGCCTGACCGGCCAGGTGACGCTCGAGTTTAAGAGCGAGCCCACCGAGGTGCTGTCGGCCCTGCTTGCCGACCCGTCCGCCGTGGGCGTGCTGCCGGAGCCGTTCAAGACCGCTGCCATCGCCAAGAGCGAAGGCAAGCTGTCGGCGCCGGTGAGCCTGACCGGTGTGTGGGATGAGCTGGCGGGCGACACGGGTTCGCGCCTGCTGACGGGTGTGACCGTGGTGCGCCGCGCGTTTGCCGAGGAGCATCCCGAGGCCGTGGCGGAGTTCTTGAGCTGCCATGCGGCGAGCGTTGAGGCCGTGAACGCGGCGCCGGCGGACTGGGCTCAGGCCGTGGTCGATGCGGGTATCGTGGATAACGCCAAGATCGCCGAAAAGGCGATTCCCGGGTGCATGCTCGTGTGCCAGACGGGGAAGGATATGAAGGCGGCGCTCGGTGGGTACCTGCAGGTGCTGGCCGATGCGGACCCGAGCGCCGTGGGCGGCAAGCTCCCGGCCGATGATTTCTACTACATGGAGTAGCCCGTGTGTGCGTTTGCTCGACACATGACAAAGCGTATGAAGGCGGTGGCGGCAGCAGGTGCCGTTGCCGCCTTTTGGCTTGCCGTGTGGGTCTTCGCGGCGGCGCTGGTGGCACAGCCGCTGATTTTGCCGGGGCCGGGTGCTGTTGTGGTGGCGTTGCTGCGGCTGGTATGCGATGCCGGCACGTGGGCGATTCTGGCAGGCTCGGGCTTGCGAATTTTGGGCGGGCTGGCACTTGCCACGGTGTGCGGCGGCGTGCTGGCGGGAGTCTCGGTACGGTCGCGGACGTTTGCCCGCCTGGTGGCGCCGGCGCTTTCGTTTGTTAAGGCGACACCGGTTGCCTGCGTGGTGGTCCTGCTGCTCATTTGGTTGGGGTCGGCGCGCGTGAGCATTGCAGCGGTCTTTTTGATGGCGCTGCCAGGCGTGTATTTTTCGCTGGCCGAGGGCTTGTCGCAGGCGAATAAACCGCTGGAGCAGATGTTTCGCCTGCATGGCGTGCGGGGCTGGCGACTGTTCTTCGCCCATACCTGGCGCGAAGTCCTGCCATTTGTGCTTTCGTGCGCCCGTGCTGTGATTGGCATGAGCTGGAAGGCCGGCGTGGCGGCGGAGCTGATCGGCATGGCGGCGGGCACCGTGGGTGAGCGCATCTATCAGGCAAAGCTGTTGATCGAGACGGCTGATCTGCTGGCGTGGACCGTGCTGGTCGTTGCCGCCTCGTGGGCGTGTGAGCGCGTGCTGGTGTGGTCGCTGCGGGTTTCGGGACCCGTGGCATGGCGTGTTGCCGTGCGGGCGCATGGACATGGACTGCGCGGGCGTGCGGGGGCCGCGAGCGATGGCGCTTCGGCGGAGCTTGCGCTTGCCGTGGGCGATCGCGCGCCCTGGGCGCCGGCGCTGGGCGGTCTGGTGCTTCGTGTGCCCACCGGCGGGCGTACCTGCGTGATGGGCGCCTCGGGGGTGGGCAAGTCGACGTTGCTCGCGCTAGCGGCGGGGGAGTGCGCACCGTGCTCGATGGTGTTTCAGGATGCACACTTGGTCGAGTCCGCCTCGGCGCTGGATAACGTGCTGGTGTGCGCCGATGCGCGTGTGGATGCTTCGAGCGCCGCGGCATTGCTGCGCCTGCTGGTGCCGGGAATCGATGTGCATGCTCGCGTGGCCGAGCTTTCGGGCGGGCAGCGCCGTCGCGTCGAGATCGCTCGAGCCCTGCTGTGCCCGGGCGGCGCCGTCATTCTGGATGAGCCCTTTACCGGTTTAGATACCGCTGCGCGCGACGCATGCGCCGAAGCTGTGCTCGACCTGCTCGACGGCCGCATGCTCCTGCTTGCCACGCACGATGTCGCCGACGCTCAGGCCCTCGATATCTCGGACATCATCACGCTCTAAATACTTACTCAGCAACAAAATGATTCGTTTTCCTCCGTCCTAATGGGGTCGGGTGTGGTATTCTATCTGCGGGGTAATACTTAGCATTACCAAGTAATACCAACGCCGCAGAAACAAACTCCGGATGCGGGCCAATCGGGTTGCCTTCACAGCCCGTCGCCCAGCCGCGTGGCCCGCATCTATCCGCACTACCGTCGTTTCAAAAAGGAAGCGCCATGGCAGAACACATGACCCCCGTAGTCGCGAAGGTCTTGCCTGAGGAGAAGGCAGCCTTCGCGGCGGCAACCCAGCTCGTGGGCACCACGCCGTCCAACGCCATCCGCATGTTTATCGCCGCGTTCAATCGCTGCGGCACCTTCCCGTTCGACATCTCGCCCAGCGGGGCCTTTGGCACTGCGCCCGATTCTTATCAATAAGTGATCCGTTTTCCTCCGTCCCCATGGAATCAGCTCTCTGCCGAGTTGTGGTAGAACTAGGGAACGGTTTTGAGGAGGTTGGCATGCTCAATGCGATAGCGTGGGCGCTTGCCTGTTTTGGCGTTGTCGCTGCCGATATAGCCCTGAGCGTGGTTCTGTTTTCTGTTCTCGATGCCGTGTCGGCGCTGACGGGCTATCCGATCGACAATCTCGATATCCAATGGTTCCAGGCCGCCGCTCAGACGGCGTCGTTTTTGATGGCGCTGCTGTGGTGGCGTTATCTGTGGCCGCGCTCGTTTATGGCGCGCCGGCAAGGCGAGCACCCGCTCGGTGGGGGAGCAGGCGCGGCATGGAAGCGCATCGTCTGCGTTGTCGTGATCGGCCTGTCCATGCAGGTGGTCATTAGCTACCTATGCGACGGCGTGCTGTCGCTGCTGCCCGAGGTCGCGGCAGACTATAGCGAGCTCGTCGAGGAAACAGGCATGGGCGACACGAGCTATCTGGCCGTTCTGACCACGGTGATTGGCGCGCCATTTTGCGAAGAGCTCCTGGTGCGCGGCATCATCTTTGAGTTCTCACTGCGTGCGTTTAATCCACAGTGCCATCCGCTCTGGAAACGTCGGCGCCGCGTGAACGCGCAAGACGGCGCCATAGCGCCCTGGGAGGCCCCGAGTGCCTGGGGCGTCGCCGCGGCAATCGTACTGCAGGCGGCGGTCTTCGGCTTTATGCACATGAACTGGGTGCAGGGCTGCTATGCGGGCGCTGCCGGTCTCATTTTTGGTTGGGTGCTCGTGACCACTGGAAAGCTCCGCTACACGATCCTGCTGCACTTTGCCTTTAATGCCGGGTCGTATCTCATGGGGCTGCTGTGGTTTGTGAACACACCGCTCGACGTGGCGGTCACGGTTGCCATCGCCGGCTTTGTGCTGGTAGAGGCGATGCGCTCGCTGCTCCGGTCGTGCATTTCTGAGCCATGTGAAACTGATCGACCTGATTATCAATGACTTTAATTAGACCGATGCGTCCTGAACGCACCTGGCGTTTCGCCGAATGCTTCTTTAAATTTTGAGTAAAAGAATGACATGTTGGAGATGCCGACTTTTCGGGCTACATACTGCACGCTGCGCTCGGTGTTATTGAGAAGATATGCCGCCTCTGTGAGCTGCTGGTTGAGCTTGATTTGCGAAAACGTTTTGCCGGTTTTTTGCTTGATCAAGCTGCTGAGATAGCTGGTGCTATAACCCGTATCGCTCGCAATGCTTTCGAGTGTGCAGTCGCCGTAGCTTCGCTCAATATGATTCAGAATCGACACGATGCGTTCGTCCGACATGATCGCCTGGTTATCAGTTGCGGAGCGTCGGTACAGTCCTCGAATGAGAACAAGGAATAGGCTGACGGCGAGGTGCCTCATGAGTTCATTGGAATAGGCATCTTTAAAGTGATATTCGATAAAGAGCATCTCGATGAGGCGTCGCGCATGTCGGGCGTATTCCTCTGGAAGAATGAGATATTTTCGGGCCTCGCGGTTTTTGGACACAAAATCAAATAGAAGATTCGTTAATGGTGACGCGCCGGGTAGCTGGCTCAGGAACAACGAATCGAACATTTCTTTTTTGAAGACGATCGAAATGACGATATCATGCTCGCCCTTAACGTATGGAACGCTTCTGACTACGCCGGTGTTGCAAATGAGCACGTCGCCCTTTTTAAGGAGTAGTCGCCGTTCGTTGACGATAAACGTGCAGACGCCGTCGTACACGTAGTTAAGCTCCATATCCCGATTGATATGAGGAGGAATATCGGTAAAGCGCGACTCCTTGATAAGGCCCACGGGGTTTTCGTCGAGAGTTTCTTTCCAATCAAACAGATAGACCTCTTCGCCGTTAATGGTTGTGGTTTCCACCCTGTTATATCGCGGGCTGAGCTCTCCCGGATGTGTGCGATGCCACTCTTCGGTCTCGGTATGCGTATAGAGCAGCTGTTTGAGATTCGAATCCATGGGGTGCTCCAGCGGTGAACGGTAGAATCGATACCTTGAACGGTGTTATATCTAAAAAAATGTTATAAAGCCATGCTTTCTATGCGATATCTTATGCATCTTGTTCTTCCTAGTATTGGGTTATCCGCTGGAGCATCCGATCAAGGAGGGCAAATGGGTAAGTTAAAACATGGGTTTGACTCCGACTTTTTATGGGGCGGAGCCATATCGTGCTCGCAGGCCGATGGCGCCTGGAATGAGGGCGGAAAGGGAAAGTCGACGCAGGATTGTCGATGGCTGGATGGTACCTGGACTCATGACCAGATTGAGGACAAGCATCAAAACAACCCATTCTGCCATGACGAGCTAATGAACGCTCTCGCAGATGATGGCGTTGAGTTCTACCCGTTTAGGCGTGGCAACGACTTCTATCATCACTATCGTGAGGACATCGCGCTTTTTGCGGAGATGGGCCTCAAGCTGTTCCGCACCTCTATTTGCTGGAGCCGAATCTATCCTAACGGAGATGACCTTGAGCCTAACCGCGAAGGCATCGAGTGGTATCGAAGCATGCTGGGTGAGTGCAAAAAGCACGGCATTAAGACCTTCGTCACCATGCTCCACTATGACATCCCGGTAAATCTTGTCACCACATATGGGGGATGGAAGAATCGCAAGACGATTGACTTCTTCGCCCGCTATGTCGAGACAATCGTTACGGAATTGGGCGATCTGGTCGATTTCTGGCTGCCTTTTAACGAGTTCAATGCAGCGCGTTTTTCGCCTTGGGACGGGGTCTGTCTGGTCAAAGACGAAGAGGGGGAGAACTTCGATCGAGCCATCTTCCAGTGCCTGCACCATGAGTTCGTTGCCAATGCGCGTGCCGTCGAGATTGTCCATCGTCTTTCGCCCGATACTCCCGTTGGCGGCATGATCGCTCGATTCTGTACGTATCCCGCCACCTGCCGTCCCGAAGATAACATGCAGGCTATTCACGACGACCAGTATTCCAACTGGTTCTATACGGACGTGATGGCTCGCGGAAAATACCCCGCTTATATGAATCGCTATTTCGATGCGTGCGATATCGAGATTCAAATGGAACCGGGCGATGAAGAGCTCATCGCTCGCAACACGGTCGACTTCCTGGCCTTCTCGTACTACTTTTCCCAGGTATCCACCTGCGATCAGGGATGGGAGAAGACTGCGGGCAATCTGGTCATGGCAAACAAGAACCCTTATCTCGAGACGAGTGAGTGGGGCTGGCAGCTCGATCCCATTGGCCTGAGGGTTACCCTTAACCAGATGTATGACCGCTATGGGCTGCCTCTGTATATCGCCGAGAACGGCCTCGGTACATCTGACGTGGTCGAGGAGGATGGCAGCATCCACGACGAGTATCGAATCGATTATTTGCGCCAGCACATAAAGTGCCTTAAAGAGGCGGTGATCGATGGCGTTGACGTGCGCGGATATATGATCTGGGGATTCATTGACCTTGTTGCCTGCGGTCCTCTTACGATGGACAAGCGCTACGGGCTTATCTATGTCGATCTGGATAATTGCGGCCACGGCACTGCGAAGCGCTTGCGTAAAGACTCTTTCTATTGGTACCAGAAATGCATCGCCACCAATGGCGAAGACCTTGGGTAGGAGTGATTGTTATGGCAGACAAGAAGGAACTGGCCGCTCGTGTCCTCGAGCTCGTGGGCGGCGCCGATAACGTTGTTATGGCAACGCACTGCATTACAAGGCTGAGGTTCAACCTGAAGGACGATAGCAAGGCAGACCTGGAGGCCCTTAAGACGCTTGACGGCGCCTTGGGCGCGCAGGTTAAAGACGGGCAGTGGCAGGTTATCATCGGCGCCAGCGTGGGGTCGGTATATGACGAATTGGAGCCCATGCTTGGCGACAGGATGGGTGGCGAGGTCTCCGCCGACGCCGAGCAGCCTGAGCTCCAAAAAGGTTCGGCTCGCGTATTCGATATCATCACCGGCATCTTCTCCGCTATCATTCCCGCACTGGTGGCGGGAGGCATCGTAAAGGGCATCCTGGCTGCTATCGCGGCTTTTGGAATCGACACGGGTGCCGGCGACTTTGCGATATTCAATATGATTTCGGATATCCCGTTCTACTTCTTGCCGTTTTTGCTGGCAATGTCTACAGCTGATAAGTTCCGAGTCAACCGTTCGCTTGCGCTTTGTGTTGCCGGATCGCTGATGTACCCGACTATTGTCAACGCTGTCGGTACGGGCGAGACGCCTCTTGCGTTGTTCGGTTTTACGGTGCCGATTTTTAGCTACGCCGATTCCGTGTTCCCGGTCATCTTTGGCGTCATTGGCTTGTCTTTTGTATATCGCGCAATCGACAAAGTCGTGCCGGATCTCTTTAAGCTCGTTGTCGTTCCGGCGCTCTCCCTTGCTATCGTGATTCCGGTCAACCTGTTTGTGCTCGCCCCGATTGGTGCCTGGTGCGGTCTTGGTCTTGCCAACGGTATCGTTTGGCTATTCTCGACGTTAGGTCCCGTTGCCGGTTTTCTGCTGGGCTTCTTTATGCCGCTTATCGTGCTCTTTGGCATGCACCAGTCGACGAGCCCCATCCAGATTTCCAATATCGCAACGCTGGGGTATGACTATCTGCTCCCGATCTCTTTCTGCCATAACCTCGCCGAAAGCGGTGCGTCTTTTGGTGCAGCTCTGCGCATGACCGACGAAAAGCTCAAGTCCGCTGCAATGACGTGCGCCTTCTCAGCATTTATGGGAATTTCCGAGCCCGCCTTGTTTACCGTTCAGGTTCCTAACAGGACTCCGCTTATCGCTGCGATGATTGCGGATGGCATTGGCGGCGCGCTCACCGTTGTTCTGGGCGCTAAGTGCTTCGGCTTTGTTATGCCTGGCATTACCTCGTTGCCCGTTTATGCCGATCCAAGCGGTAATCCCATGAACCTGATCATGATTGTCGTCTGCATCGCTTTGACTTGGGTTATCTCTGCGGCGCTCTCGTTTGCGCTCTATGGTCGTTTCGACAAAAAGTAACAACGTCTTGAGATAGACAATATTAATCGGCCGCTCGCCGGGGAATCGTTCTGCGACGCCCCGGCGAGCGGCATTTTATTGGTGGGGCGTGTCGTGTCGCCAACGGCGGCATGCCGCCTCGCCGCCCTAGTTGCGACGCCCGCCTCCGTTGGCACCCTGACGCCCCTGAGCTGCACGGTTGCGCCCGGCAGTGTTTTGCGCGCGCGACATGCCGCTGTGCCCCTTGCTGCCTTTAGGCCCCTTGCCGGCGGCGCCACCATGTGGCTTGCCGCCCTTCTTGCCGGTGCCATGCCCACCGCCAGCAGATGTCTCGCCCGGGCGTGGCGGCACGGGGCGAATCAGGCAATGCTTGGTGTAGCCGATCAGGTCGCGACGGCCAGCCTTTTCCAGCGCCTCGCGTACCAGCTTGTAGTTCTCGGGCTTGCGATACTGGATGAGCGCGCGTTGCATGGCCTTCTCGTGCGGGTCGCGCGCCACATAGATCGGTTTCATGGTGCGCGGGTCCACGCCGGTGTAGTACATGCACGTCGACATGGTGGACGGGGTGGGGTAGAAGTCCTGCACCTGTTCGGGCATGTAGCCCATGTCGCGCACGGCTTCGGCAAGGTCCACGGCTTCCTTCATGGTCGAGCCGGGGTGGCTCGAGATTAGATACGGCACCACGTACTGCTTGAGTCCGTATTCGCGGTTCAAGCGTTCAAATTTGCGGCAGAACGCGTCGTAGACGGCTCGGCTCGGCTTGCCCATCACTGACAGCACCGCATCGCTCACGTGCTCGGGCGCTACGCGCAGCTGGCCTGAGACATGATGCTCCAGCAGCTCGCGCAAAAACTCGTCCGAGGCATCGGCCATGGTGTAGTCAAAACGGATGCCGCTGCGCACGAAGACCTTTTTGACGCCCGGCAGCTGGCGCAGGTCGCGCAGCAGCTGCGTGTAGCCGCTCTCGTCGACCACCATGTTCTTGCATACGCTCGGCCACAGGCAGCGCTTGTTCTTGCACACGCCGTGCTTGAGCTGCTTGTCGCAGGCAGGACGGCTAAAGTTGGCCGTCGGTCCTCCCACGTCGTTGATGTAGCCCTTAAACTCGGGATCGCGCGTGAGCAGCTCGGCCTCGCGCATAATCGAGTCGTGGCTGCGCATCTGCAGCACGCGGCCCTGGTGGAAGGTGAGCGCGCAAAACGAGCACTCGCCAAAACAGCCGCGGTTGGAGCTAATGGAAAACTTGATCTCGGCAAAGGCCGGCACGCCGCCCGCTGCGTCGTAGTCGGGATGCCAATCGCGTGCGTAGGGGAGTTCGGCCACCTCGTCCATCTCGTCGGTGGTGAGTGTTGCCGACGGCGGGTTCTGCACCACATAGACGCTGTTGGGGTAGGGCTCTACCAGACGATGTCCGGTGATGGGGTCCATGTTCTGCTGCTGCACGTTAAAGCTGCGCGCGTAGTTGAGCTTGTCGGCGGCAAGGTCGTCCCAGCTGGGCAGCAGGTCGTAGTCGTAGACCTCGTCGAGCGAGTTGGTGCGGTAGACGGTGCCGTTGATATAAGTGATCTGGTCGACGGGCAGCCCGGCATCGAGCGCGTCGGCGATCTCGACGATCGCGTGCTCGCCCATGCCGTAGATGAGGATGTCGGCGCCCGAGTCGAGTAGTACCGAGCGCTTGAGCTTGTCCTGCCAGTAGTCGTAGTGGGCCAGACGGCGCAGGCTCGCCTCGATGCCGCCGATGATGATGGGGGCATCCTTAAACGTCTGGCGGATGAGGTTACCGTAGACCGTGACGGCACGATTGGGGCGGTGCCCCTCCTCGCCACCAGAGGTATAGGCGTCGGTGTGGCGGCGGTGCTTGGTCACCGAATAGTGGTTGACCATGGAGTCCATGTTGCCGGCGCTGACGAGAAAGCCCAGGCGCGGCTCGCCGAGCACCGTGATGCTGGCGGGGTCGGTCCAGTCGGGTTGGCAGATAATGCCTACCTTGTAACCGTGTGCATCAAGGACGCGGCTGACGATGGCCATGCCAAAGCTGGGATGGTCCACGTAGGCGTCGCCGCAGATGTAGACGAAGTCGCACTGGTCCCAGCCGCGCGCGTTCATGTCGGCGCGGCTGACGGGGAGGAACTTATCGCGACCCGGACGCCAGGGGCGTGAGGGCGCTGCCTGGGTGTGCGTGGTGTGCCCACCCTGCGCCTTACCGCCGCGCCTTTGCTGCTGGCCCTGTTTGCCCTGCTGACTGCGCTGGTTGTTCTGAGCGTGCTGAGGCTTTTTTGCCACGATCCCTCCCGGTGTTTGTATGCTGCACGTAATTGTAACCAGTCTTTTTGGGACGGGGCTAAAAAGACTGGTGGAGTACATGAGCTGGCGGATCGGCATGTCGATGCGGGTGCCGTTTGTTTCCAGACTGTGTATCCCCGTGTCGAAGAACCCGTCTCGCGCGCACGCCATGTTGTCAATGGGTTACAGTATGAACGGCGGCTATGTTTCCGCCAACGCACGAGAGAGTCGTCAACAAGGAGGATGCACGACGATGCAGCGTGCCAAACAGATATCGGAGTCCATCGAGCTGGGCATCATCTTGGCGCTCGCCGGTGGCTTTATGGACGTTTATTCGTACATTGGGCGCGATCATGTTTTCGCCAACGCGCAGACGGGTAACATCTTGCTGGTGGGCGTGAGCATTTCGGAGGGCAATTGGGCACTTGCGGGGCGCTACTTCTTCCCTGTGGTGTCGTTTGCCGTGGGCATTATGCTTGCCGACCTGGTACACGAGCGGTTTGGCAGTGTGATTCACTGGCGCCAGGTGACGGTGTTCTTTGAAGCCGTCATCTTGCTGGGCGTGAGCTTTATCCCCGGTGGCGGTTACAACCTGCTCGCCAACTGCCTTACTTCGTTTGCCTGCGGTATGCAGGTCGAGAGCTTCCGCAAGATTCATGGACACGGCATCGCCACGACCATGTGTATCGGCAACCTCCGTAATGCCTTGCAAAACGTGGACGATTACATCATTACCCACAAGCGCGGCTTTTTGGAAAACGGCCTGCTGTACTTTGGTGTGATCTTTACCTTTGTGTTTGGCGCCGTGCTGGGCAATTGGTGCATTGAGCGCATGGGTCTGCACGCCATTGCGGTGGCGAGCGTGCTGCTGTTTATCGCGTTTGCCATCATGTTTATCGATCGCGAACGCGACTTGCACAGGAAATGGGCCCGCATCATAGCTGACTGGCAGACCACGAGTCTTAAGCGCTAAGGTGCATGTTTGTAATGACAAGATTTGACGTCAGCAAAGCGTGCTGCTTGAGGCTATAGAATAAAAATGCCATCTTTCTAGCTATAATTATTAGTTGAGGGGATGGACATATGCTAGAGCTTTTTATTCAAAATAAGACGACAGTAATCAAGTTGATGGTGCTCTGCATTTTATCTGCCCTGGTGGAGCTGTCTGTTGTTAAAGCTGAATCGTTGATTATAGACTATGGCCTTCTTCGCTCTAATTATCGTAACGTTTTATACATTGGGTTAGGCCTGCTAGTATTGCTCTCAGTTGAGCTGGTGACAAACCTGTTCAGATCAAAATATGCGGAGCAATTGGCTTCCGATGGCGCTAACTGCTTCTATAGATTGCTTGCCCGCCGTGCTTTAGAGCGGCCCTTAGTTTTAGCAAAAGACAGTGACTACCTGTTATCGCGCATTGAAGAGGCTGGGAACCTACAGCCGATGATTGGAATATTTACAACTGCGTTTCTTCCGTGCCTAGTGACGGGTTTGGCATCGTTTGTGGCGCTATCTAATA
>CABSMZ010000025.1 GCA_902478875.1 uncultured Collinsella sp. | reverse complement strand
GGTTGTGCTCTACCAACTGAGCCATGTCCGCTTGCGGGTTATTAATTTACGCGAGTTGTCCAAAAGACGCAAGTACTTTTTTCAAAAAACTTGTCTGCCGCACGTTCTTAGTAGCCAAACGCGCTAAAGCGATTGGCTAGGCACACGATTCCAACGCTCCGCTAAACAGCTTCACCATCTGCACGCGCGTGCCGGCGCCGTCCGTACGACGAGCAACCTCCACGTTATCGACGAGCATACGCATAAGCTTGATGCCACGGCCGCGTTCCTCGGATGCGACCGGTTCGCTCGTTTCATCGATAGAATAGCCGGCACCTCGATCAAGCACCTCAACCACAACGCGATCGCCATAGGCCTGAACCGTCAGGACGCACCCGATACCGCCCGCATGGTCATAGGCATTACCCAGCGCCTCCCCCGACGCCAATGCGACATCGTAGCGCTCGTCACGGCGCAACGGAAGCGATTCAAGGAGTTCGGCGATGCGATGTCGGTAGTATGGAAGATTCTCGATACCCTGACGGACCTCAACGCTCTTACTCCAGCGAGGCAGCTCCCCCACCGGAATGGCAGGAATTGACTCCCGTGCCGGCCCCGCGACATGAAGGATATCGACAAGACGAGCAATCTCCAAAAAGCGAACAACTTCACCTGATGCATTGACGAGCGAAAGCAGGCCTTCTCGCCTCATGAGCTCACGAGCGCGCGTAAGCAGGAATGCCAAGCCCGTCGAATCGATAAAGCTAACAGTCTGACAGTTGATGACGACACGACGCACGCCGCGGCCAATCAAAGCATCCAGCCGCCGACGCAGCGCAGGCACCGTGGCGATGTCGATATCGCCTGGTGGCGTCAAAACCGCTATGTCATTCCACTCATTCATACGACCATGGTTCCCCAAAAAAGCCCACTCGATGCATTCGTTTCCCCAACCGTACGGATTCAGCCCGCCCAGCGTCGTCTATGAACGACCCCGTAAAAACTCAAGGGACACCAATGCAATGTCATCGTCCAGCGCCGATTCGGTAAATCGGTCAAGCTCGCCCAAGACCTTGCCGCAGATTCCCGATACGCCCTCACCCGAGACAGAGAGCAGAAGGTCACGAAGGCGCTGCTCGCCAAAGAACGCTCCGGTGCGGTCGCGGGCCTCAATCGTTCCATCCGTATACATGAAGAGCATGTCGCCAGGAGCGAACGTAAACACTCCCGTCTCGTACACCATGCTCTCAAAGGCACCGATTACGCCCGATTGGCATCCAAGCAGCTCGACCTCTCCCCCACGGGCCTCGCCGCCACCCAGCGGCATCGACTCTGGCCTGATGACCATGGTCGGAGGATGGCCCGCCGAACAATACGTTGCGCGTCCGGCTTTAAGGTCAATCTTGGCGATAAAGGCCGTCACGAACGTCTCGACCCTCGAGAAGCCCATGAGCATGCTGTTAAGGGAGCGTGCCATGCGGGCCGGGCCAGCGCCCTCCCAGGCATATGCCGTCAGGGCCGTCTTGACGAGCGCGGACATCGATGCGGCCTCAATGCCTTTGCCAGACACATCACCCAAAATCATGACGGCGCAGTCGTCGGGAAGTCGGATGAGCGTATAGAAATCACCGCCGACCAACGCCGAGTTCGTGGCCGACAGGTACACCGAATCGGTTGCGATACCCGGAACATCCCCCAAGGAATTTCTCATGCCGATCTGGAGGGTCTGAGCGATATGGCGCTCCTCGCGCTTTTGAGATTCGCCTTCGTAGATCAGTTCAAAGTCATGCGCCAAGTGCACCAAGTAGTCATATTCAAGGTCATCAATCGGCTCTTGGCTACCATCACGAAGCAGCAGCGCGCGCGTCGTCGGGCTCTTCGCAACAGAAGCAGGAACAATCGCGTCGTTACTGTGCTTGCCATCACCCTCAGAGCGCGGGCGCCCCGCCTCGATGCCGGAGTCGACGTAGAGACCTTGACAAGGCAGACCATGCGCCCTAAGCCAGCCTCCCATAGGCATCGATTCGTCAACGCGAGTTATACGGACGTGTTTAAGGTCCTCGGCACTCGTACCTCCCAAAACAGATACCTCAAAGCCATCAGGTCCAGCCCCCAGACGTGCCGCTGGCGCCGTCGTGGAAAAGAAAAGCTTCTCGGGCTCGTCCGGCAAAGCAACGCGACTGCCGCCTTCAAAATCTATGACGTAGGAATCCAGACTGGCGTCATACTCAACAGGGCAAAAATGGCAGTTAAGCATATTGCAGATCTCGGACGATACCGCCTGGGTAGCCGCGGCGGAATCGTCTAGAAAGGTAAACAACTCATCCCGCAAGACATTGAGCGAGCGGCCAAGCTCGGCCGTGCGACGGGAGCGAAGGCTCGATGCCATGCCGACCAGCTGGATAGACAGGTAATCGCAAATGACCTCGAGCACATTAACGTCATAGGCGAGCGGTGCCTGGGGGCGTTTCCAACCAACTTCCAGCACGCCAAGGATCTGCGTACCGTAAAAAACGGGAAGACAGATTTCACTGCGGTACGGAGGCATATCCTGCATGCGCAACAGGTGCTTAGAACGATTATCCAGGTCCATGAACATACCGGAGGCGGCCTTATCGCCCTCAAGGTCCTGTTGAATCGACAAGCGACAAGCACGCGACTCGCGAAGAACATACGTCGGAATGCCAGCGCCATACGGCAAAAACTCGGGCAGGTAGCTGTCGAGCAGCTCCTTGGAAACACCGCGAAGCTTAAAGCCGCCGCTCTCAGAAAAATAGATAGCGGCACCCGAAGCATCGAGCGTTCCTACAAGCTGGTTCAAAACGGTATCAAGCAGGCTGGGTAACTCATCGGAGCCCACAGTGCTCATAATGACCGAGAGCGTGCCAGAGAGACGCTTGTTCGCCACTCTAAGCTCCGATAACGCACGCTTGAGTTGCCGGTCGTGAGAATACTGTTCCTCGATACTGTGAAGCGCCACCAGGACACGTGGTGCGCGGCGCCCAAAGATGCGTGGAGGCGTTACGGAGCCCGCACGAACCAAGACGGGAATAAAAGAGCCGTCACTCAGTTTGAGCATCAGTTCGTTCTCGGAGCCATCAGTTTCAAATGGCAGACGATGTTCCGTCGCACGTTCAAAAGAGGACGAGTACAGGACGTCTTTAACATCTCCACCGATGACGTCGGGGCGTTCCTCGCACATCAAACCAAGTAAGCGATTATTCACATGCAGAATGGTTCCGTCGAGCTCGCAGATGATGACAGCATCGCTCGTGATCTCGACTAGTTGGGCAACGTCTGCCCACTCGTTGCGTTCAAGCGTTTCCATCGTGGACCCCACCGTCTATCGGTAACAAAAAAGCCTCCGAAGAGGCTTCTCAAATGCGATGGTGTCGGAGGCGGGACTTGAACCCGCATGACCAAAAAGCGGTCACTAGCACCTCAAGCTAGCGCGTCTGCCAATTCCGCCACTCCGACATGCTATGTTGTTGATTCGCGCTTCGTTTTGTTGGACCCGCGCGTTCAACGAGGAAGATAATAACCTATGATTCGAGAACTGTGCAAGCACTTTTTTCAAAAAAGTTTACGAATTTGTAAATGCGCAGGTAGACCGACCTGTTCGGGCAGGAATGAGGTCGCTTTCCAACGCGTCCTCGGGCATGCGGCATTATTTTGATCCGCGCTTCGCGCTACAAAATAATGCCGCCCCCTGCGGAATGCGTTGGAAAGCGACCTCATTCCTGCCCTAGGGGCACGTACTCCAGGCGCCATTCTTAAACATGTTCTGGGGGCTGATGCAAATTTGGTGGCTCGGCAAAGCCGAGCCCTTATATGGGGAGGCCGGAGCTGAAGCTCCGGCCTCACTAAATTTCTTATTAGATAAAGTGAGCGATCAAGGAATCGCACCCCCTCTGCAGTGGTAACACAGGGCCCGTGCTGGACTTAGTTTTCAGAACATTCCGCAGACCAGGAAACCCCCTTATCCGCAGCTCCGAAGGAGCAGGATAAGGGGGTTTCCATGGTCGAGGACGTTCTGAAAACTAAGTCCAGCACGGGCCCGAACGATAACAACCGGCTACAGGTCGATGTGCGATTCCTTGATCGGGAACGGCTCCGCGAAGTGGCACGCGCAGCAGTGGCCCGGGGCAACTTCCTTAAACTCAGGAAGCTTCTCGGAGCAGATGCCCTGCGCGATCGGACAGCGCGTGTGGAAACGGCAGCCGGTCGGCGGATCTAGCGGCGACGGCGGATCGCCAGCGAGGATGATGCGCTTGCGGGTCTTCTGAATATCCGGATCGGGCACCGGCACGGCAGACAGCAGTGACTGCGTGTACGGGTGGTGCGGCTCGCTATAGAGTGTCTTCCAGTCCGAAACCTCGACCATCTTACCCAGATACATAACGGCAACGCGATCGGAGATGTGCTGCACGACGGACAGGTCGTGGGCGATAAACAGATACGCCGTACCGAACTTGTCCTGAAGTTCCTTGAGCAGGTTCAGAACCTGGGCCTGAATGGAAACATCCAGAGCGGAAACGGGCTCGTCGCAGATGATCAGCTTGGGCTTCAGAGCGAACGCGCGGGCGATGCCGACACGCTGACGCTGACCGCCCGAGAACTCGTGCGGATAGCGGTTGATGTGCTCGGGGTTGAGGCCGACGACGTCCAGCAGCTCACGGACACGCTCAATGCGCTCCTCCTTGGTGCCCACGCCATGAATAGTCATGGGCTCGGAGACGATCTCGCCGATGGTCATACGAGGATTGAGCGAAGCATAGGGGTCCTGGAAGATGAACTGCATCTCACGACGCATGTCCTTGATCTCATGCTTGCTCATCTCGGCAACGTCTTTGCCCTGGAAGAACACCTTACCTGCCGTCGGCTTGGTCAGGCGCATGATGGTGCGGCCCGTGGTGGACTTACCGCAACCAGACTCGCCGACCAGGCCAAAGGTCTCGCCCGGATAAATCTCGAACGAAATGTCATTCACAGCAGAGACGACGCGCTTGGAAAAACGCTTGGCGAACATGCCGGACTCTGCGGGGAACTCCTTAGAAAGATGCTCGACCTTCAGCAGCGGAGTGCGCTCGTTATTGTCTGTCATTTACGCCTCGCCTCCCTTCTTGGAATCCTTGCGCGTGCGGGACGTCTCAGGGGCGTTCTTGAGGAACTCGGGGTCACCGGAATAATGGCACGCAGAATAGTGGCCGGACTCGGTGACAACGCGCTCGGGGCGCTGCTTGCGGCACTTGTCCGTCGCATAGGGGCAGCGAGGAGAGAAGACGCAGCCCTCGGGCAGGTTCATGAGCGAAGGCGGGTTGCCGTGAATCGGCGTCAGCGGCTTCTTCTCATCGATGGCCTGCTCCGGGATGGAGCGAATAAGACCCCAGGTGTAGGGATGGCGGCTCTCGTAGAAGATTTCCTCAGCAGTACCGAACTCGACGGGACGGCCGGCGTACATAACCATAATCTTATCGGCCATATCGGCGACGACGCCCAGGTCATGGGTAATCATAATAATGGCGTTGCCGTTCTTCTCCTGCATCTCCTGCATGAGCTCGATAATCTGAGCCTGAATGGTAACATCCAGAGCCGTCGTGGGCTCGTCGGCAATCAGGATATCGGGATCGCAGGCAAGAGCCATAGCGATCATGACGCGCTGACGCATACCGCCGGAGAACTGGTGCGGATACTCATTGACGCGCTTCTCGGGCTCGGGGATACCCACGAGGTCCAAAAGCTCGGTGGCGCGCTTGAGCGCCTCCTGCTTGGAGTAGCCACGGTGCAGACGAAGGCCCTCGCCCACCTGCTTGCCGATCTTATAGACCGGGTTCAAGGAGGTCATAGGATCCTGGAAGATCATCGCGATATCGTTACCGCGAATGTGCTGCATCTCTTCCTCGGTCATCTCGAGGATAGAACGACCGCGATAGCGAACGTCGCCGCCCTCAATCTTTCCCGGAGGCATCGAGATAAGACCCATGATGGTCATGGCGGTCACGGACTTACCGGAGCCGGACTCACCGACGACACCGAGGGTCTCGCCACGATCGAGCGTGTAGGAGACACCGTCGACAGCGCGAACAACGCCATCTTCGGTGTGGAAATACATCTTAAGGTCATCGACCTCGAGCAGATGCTGGCCCTCGGGAACCGGCTGGTCCTTCAGGTCCACATAGTTCTTGTTCTTCTTCATCCTTATGCGTCCTTCATCTTGACGTCGAGGGCGTCGCGCAAACCGTCACCCAGCAGGGTGAAGGCGAGCACCGTCGAGAGAATTGCCAGACCGGGCATGATCATCATCCAGGGAGCAGTCAGAAGATACTGCTGACCGTCCTGAATCATGGAGCCCCACGAAGGCGTAGGCGGAATAACGCCCATGCCGAGGAAGGACAGAGCGGACTCGGTCAGAATAGCGCCGCCGATGTTCATGGTCGCGTAGACCACGATGGAAGCAACGGAGTTCGGGAAGATATGGCGCATAACGATACGAGCATCGGATGCGCCCATCGCGCGAGCGGCGTCAACATAATCGTTCTCTTTGACCGTTAGGATCGCAGATCGGAAGACACGGGCAATCGAGGGCCAGCCGAGAATACCGATGGCGATAAAGACGTTCTGAAGACCACGGCCGATAACGGCGATCATGGCGACAACGAACAGCACGTACGGGAACGCCAGGAAGATATCCGCGAAGCGCATGATGATCGTATCCCAGATGCCGCCATAGAAACCGGCCAGGGCGCCCATGATCAGACCGATCACCGTGGAGATGGCGGTGGCCATAATACCGACGGAAAGCGAAACGCGCGCGCCGTAGATAACTCGGACGAGAATGTCGCGGCCAAGGGCGTCGGTACCAAACGGGTGCTCGGCACACGGAGCCAGCAGCGAAGTCTCGGCCATGGTCGTCGAGTCAGAAGCCGTCGGCGACCCGAGCCAGGGCTTAGCCCACAGGTCTGCGGTCAAGGCAACCAAAACGACGATGATAATCCAGCAGATACCGATAACGGCGAGCTTATTCTTGCGAAGACGCTTGAAAGCGTCGCCCCACAGCGTGCGGGACTTGGCGGGAGCAGATGCGGCCTTAGTGGCGGTAGCCTGCTCCTGAGACTGAGAATCAGTTTCCTGCATGAGACGTACCTCCCTTAGGCCTTATCCGACGGACCGCCGAGGCGGATACGCGGGTCGAGGAATGCATAGCTAATGTCGACGAGAAGGTTGATCACCATAACGACGACAACGATGAGCGTAACGCCGCCCATAACGATGGGCCAGTCGCGCATGCTAATGGCGCGGTAGACCTCAGAGCCGATACCGGGCCAGTTAAAGACCGTCTCGGTCAGGATGGCGCCCGAAAGCATGCCGCCGAAGTCGACACCAATATAGGTAACAACGGGGATGAGTGCATTCTTAAGCGCATGCTTGACGATGATCGCGCGATTGGAGAGACCCTTGGCCTTTGCCGTGCGGATGTAATCCTGATTCATGACGTCGAGTAGCTGCGAGCGCATGATGCGGGCAGCATAGGCGGTCGAAACCGAAGCCAGCGTAATGGTCGGAAGCACATAGTGCATCCAATCCTGATACTGAGAGCTGGAGCCGCCGGCACCCGAGATCGGCATGGAGAATGCGCCGCCGGTGGCATCCTTAAGGATGACGCCAAAGAACAGCTGCAGCAGCATACCGAGCCAGAATGCAGGAACGGCAACGAGGATCGACGTGGTCAGCGTTACCAAAATATCCCAGAAGGAATAGCGCTTTACCGCCGAAATGATACCCGCACCGATACCCATGATTGCCTCGAGCACAATGGCGCACGCGGCGAGTTTAACCGTATACGGATACTTCTGGGCAAAGATTTCCGCAACCGGCAGCTTGCGCTGATACGAATTGCCCAGATCGCCATGAAGCAGACCATTCATGTAATTCAAGTATTGGTCCACAAGCGACGTTGGAACGGGATCGCCGTTCTCGTCAAGGATCGCGTTGCCGTCCTCGTCCGCCTGGACCAGGTGATAGCGCACGCGAAGTTGAAGCTCTACCTCGGGGGACAGAGCCTTGTCTCCACCGATCAGCTTGATCGGGTCTCCCGGCACAATATTCTGGAGGGCGAACAGAATCAACGTAACGCCCAAAAATACCGGGATGAACTGAAGCACACGTTTAACGATGTACTTACCCATACCACTCCCCTATCTAGGGATTAACCTAAATGGGATGCCGATCGCCAGACCGGCATCCCAAAATTACCATCAGCCAGTTTACCCCAGGTTAGGGAGAACTGTATGTTTCCCATGAGGTCTACGTAAATACTTGACCCTCATGGAAGCTGCAAAACTCTTAGGCGAGCTCAGCGGTACCCAGATCGGCGTGCTTCTGCGGATCGACATAGAGGTACTTGACGCGATCGGAGCCGACGATGGTGTGCGTGTAGAACATCACCGGGATAACCGGGCAGTCAGCGGCGACCATAGCGTCAGCCTCCTGCATCTTGGCGATGCGCTCGTCGTCGTCAACCGTGGCACGGGCCTCATCGACCTTGGCGTCGAACTCGGGGTTGTTGTAACCAGAGCGGTTGTCGCCACCGAGGGAGTCGGAGTGGAACAGCGGGTACAGGAAGTTGTCCATGATCGGGTAATCGGCGATCCAGCCCAGACGGCCGAACTGATAGTTGAAGTTCTGATACTGCTCAAGCAGGGCAGACCACTCGGGAGTATCGGAGACGGCGGTGACGCCCACCTTGGCGAGGTCGCCGATGATGGACTCCATGATCTCCTTGTGGCCACCGTCCTGGTTGTAGGACAGGGTCACATTGATGCCACGATCGCCGTTAGCGCCAGCGGGAGCGACCTTGTCGAGGTACTCGTTAGCCTTGTCGACGTCATAGGCGCAGAACTCCCATGCGCCCTCCTTGTAGCCGGCGATTCCCGGAGGAACGATGCCGTCAGCGGGGGTACGGGTGCCCTTGAAGATGGTCTTGCAGATGGCCTCACGGTTGATAGCCAGGGAGATACCCCTGCGCAGGTCAGCGTTGTTGAACGGCTCGGCCGTGGTGTTGCACGTCAGATAGTACGTGGAAGGCTCGGAGCCGAGCAGCATGCGCTCGCCATCACCCATGGTGTAGCCATCCTTGGACTCGCCGCGGTCCTTCTTGGCGGCGTCGATCTGAGCAACGGGAACGTCGCAGACATCGAGGTTGCCGGCCTGGAACTCCTTGTAAGCGGTCTCCACGTCCTTGATGACCTGGAAGTGGATGGCGTCGATCTTGGCCTTGTCGCCATAGTAATCGTCAAACTTCTTGAGGTTGATCTCCTGACCATCCTCCCACTTGCCGTCCATCATGAACGGGCCGTTACCGACCGGGGCAAGGTAGAAGCTCTTGACATCGGACTCGGCGCACTCGGGAACCGGGGACAGAGCCGGGTGAGAGGCGACGAACGGGAAGTCGGCGTAGGCGGAAGTCAGCTTGACGACGAGGGTCTCGTCATCCGGGCAGGTAACGCCGGACAGCTCGGTAGCATTACCGGCAAGCAGATCGTCATAGCCCTCGACCATGGAAAGGTGGTAGGAGACCTCGGAAGGACCATACTCGGTAGCGATGGCTGACTTAGTGTTGACCAGGCGCTCCCAGCCGAGCTTGAAGGACTTGGAAGTAACGTCGTCACCGTTGTGGAACTTGGCCTTCTTGATCTTGAAGGTGAACTCGGTGGCGTCGTCGTTAGCCTCGAAGGACTCGCAAGCCAGCGGAACGATCTCGCCCTTCTCGTTATCGTACTCCGTCAGAGCGTCGAAGAGCTGGTACTCGACCTGAGTGCCCTGATCCTCCTGGACGTTGTAGGGGTCGATGCAGACCGGGTTGTTGATGTAGAAGTTCAGCGTCGAACCGGACTCAGAACCGGAAGCGTCGCCGCCCTTCTTGCCGCATGCGGCAAGAAAAGCCATGGAGCTCGCAGCGAGGGTGCCGCCAACAAAGGCGCGACGACCCATAACGGGCTGGTGGAACATAGAATCAGCCATGCCATCCTCCTTATGAGATAGGACAAAGTGAATTCGGCCGGGCAACGTCGAGACAGCCCGATCGAACCATTCAAACGCGGTCCGCCGTTATGGCTGGTTATGCAGTGCGGACCAACGTTTCGCAATACAGTAGCGCATTTTATGCACAATATGGCGCTAATTCCGGTTAACGGTCGAGAATTTCTTTAGTTAGGCGAAGTATGTGGGGATATTTTGACTCTATTACAAGTCTGTAAACAAAAAGGGCCCCGCACATGCGGGACCCTTTACAAACGTATATACGCCGATGCTTAGTAGCCGACGATGCCCTGCGGGAAGAAGAACATGCACAGAACGACACACACAGCAAAAACGACGGCCATAATTACCGTCAGGCGATCGAGGTTCTGCTCCATGACGCCCGTGGCAGAGCTGGAGTTATACAGCGAGCTAGCGATCATATCCGAAACGCCGGTACCCTTACCGGAATGCATCAGGACGAGAATCGTCAGCGCCACGGCAGAGATAGCCCAAACGACAAACAGAAGAATCTGGAACGGACCCATAGATAAGCTCCTTAATAGAACAATTCAAACTCCAGTACTGTACCACAACCCCCAGCACTCCCCCACCTGCCATTTAGGGACGGGGTAGAAATGGCAGAAATACCAAAAAGGGGGTCGTCCGGTTGTGGACAACCCCCTTACTAGAAAACGGTATTTGTTTTCTATTAGGCCTCGGTGGCGAGCACGCGACCCGTCATCTCGGCGGAAGGCTCAATACCAGCCATGGTGAGCATAGTCGGAGCGATATCGGAAAGACGGCCGTCCTCGATACCGGTGAGCTTGGCCTTATCATCAACGATGATGAACGGCACGCGGTTGGTGGTGTGAGCCGTAAACGGATGCTTGGAACCGTCGGAAGCAACGTCAAACATGTGATCGGCGTTGCCATGGTCGGCGGTAATCAGCGCAAAGCCGCCCTTAGCGAGAATCGCCGGGACAACCTTGGACAGAGCATCGTCAACAGCCTCGACGGCCTTAACGGCGGCGTCGAAGACACCGGTGTGACCAACCATGTCGCAGTTCGCGAAGTTCACGATGTAGAAATCAGCGCGATCCTCGTTGATTGCGGCGACGAGCTTCTCGGTAACCTCGGGAGCGCTCATCTCGGGCTGCAGATCGTAGGTAGCGACCTTGGGGGAAGCGACGAGCACGCGCTCCTCGCCCTCCTTGGGCTCCTCGATGCCGCCGTTGAGGAAGAACGTCACGTGGGCGTACTTCTCGGTCTCGGCGGTGTGCAGCTGCTTCAGGCCATTGGCAGCGATAACGTCGGCCAGAACGTTCTCGGGGAACGTCTTGGGGAAGGCAACCTCGACGTCAAACGTCGGATCGTACTCGGTCATCGTCACAAAGTGCGACAGCTTGATCTGCTCGCGCTCAAAGCCGTCGAACTCCTTGTCCGTGAACACGCGGGTCATCTGACGAGCGCGGTCGGGACGGAAGTTGAAGAAGATGGCCGCGTCGCCCTCGTGGATGCCCTCATTGTGGGCAGCGAAGGGCTCGACGAACTCATCGCCGCGCGGATCCTTCTCGTAGTAGGCCTTGATACCGGCCACGGGGTCGGTATCGGCATCGGACGCGTTGACCATGACATCGTAGGCACGCTGGATGCGCTCCCAACGGTTATCGCGGTCCATGGCCCAATAACGACCCGAGACGGTGGCAACGCGAGCGTCGCAACCGGTCTCCTCGGAAATCTTGGCCAAGAAAGCGCAGAACTCGCTCATGTAGCCAGCACCGGACTGCGGGTCAACGTCGCGGCCATCCATAAAGGCGTGGACGCGAACGGTCTTGACGCCATGCTGGGCAGCCATCTTGACCAGGGCCTCGACATGGTTCATGTGAGAATGAACGCCGCCGGGGCTCATAAGGCCCATGAGGTGAAGGGTCTTGCCTTCGGCCTTGACATCGTCCATAGCCTTGACGAAGACCTCGTTCTTGGCGATGGAGCCGTCCTTGATGGCATTGTTGATGCGCGAAAGCTCCTGGAAGACGATGCGGCCGGCACCGATATTGAGGTGACCCACCTCGGAGTTGCCCATCTGGCCATCGGGAAGGCCCACGTCCTCGCCCGAAGCGCCGAGCGTGGTGTGGGGGTATTTCTCGTACAGGCTATCAAGGAAGGGCGTCTTGGCAGCGGCGACGGCGTTCTCGCCATCGGCCGGAGCCAGGCCACAGCCGTCCATGATGATCAGGAGTGCAGGAAGATGACGCTGTGCCATATGTCCTACTCGCCTGCCTTGACGACCATAGAGGCGAAGTCGGCAGCCTTGAGCGAAGCGCCGCCCACGAGGGCGCCGTCAACGTCGGGCTTGGCGACGAGCTCAGCGATGTTGCCGGGCTTGGCAGAGCCACCATAGAGAACGCGGATGCCGTTAGCGAGCTCCTCGCCGAACATCTCCTTGAGGGTCTCACGGATAGCGCCGCAGACCTCCTGAGCGTCCTCGGCGGTAGCGGTCTTGCCGGTGCCGATGGCCCAGATGGGCTCGTAGGCGACGACGACCTGCTTGGGGCAGGTGATCTCAAGACCAGCAAGGCCAGCCTTGACCTGGTTCACGACGTGCTCGACATAGGTGCCAGCCTCGCGGACCTCAAGGGACTCGCCGCAGCAGAAGACGGGAACAAGACCGGCGGCAACGAGAGCCTTAGCCTTCTTGTTCTGGTCCTCGTCGGTCTCGTGGAAGTAGTCGCGACGCTCGGAGTGACCGATAATGCAGTAGGTGCAGCCAGCGGACTTGAGCATGTCGCAAGAAGACTCACCGGTGAAGGCACCCTTGGCCTCCCAGTACACGTTCTGTGCACCGAGGGCGATGGGGGCAGCCTGAATGCGGTCATGAACCGTGGTGATGTCGATGGTCGGAGGGCAGACGAGCACCTCGACGCCAGCCGGAACCTCGGGCAGAGCCTGAGCCAGCTCGTCGGCGAGCTTGGCGGCCTCGGCGACGTCGTTGTTCATCTTCCAGTTACCAGCGATAAGAAGGGTGCGATTAGGCATCGAGAAGCGCCTCCACTCCGGGCAGGGCCTTACCCTCGACGAGCTCCATGGAAGCGCCACCACCGGTGGAGATCCAGCTCATCTTGTCGGCCAGGTTGAACTTGTTGACAGCTGCGACAGAGTCACCACCGCCGATGATCGAGGTGCAGTCAGCCTCGGCGACAGCCTCGGCGATAGCCTGGGTGCCGTGAGCAAAGTTGTCAAACTCGAAGACGCCCATGGGGCCGTTCCAGAACACGGTCTTGGCTCCCTTGACAGCCTCGGCATAGAGCTCCTCGGTCTTGGGACCGATGTCCATACCCTCACGATCGTCGGGGATAGCGTCGGAAGCAACAACCTCGGGGACAGCGTCCTCGCCAAAGTGATCGGCAACACGGTTGTCGATGGGGAGCAGGATCTTGACGCCCTTCTCCTCGGCCTTCTTGAGCATCTCGCCGGCGCGCTCGACCCAGTCCTCTTCCTTGAGGGACTGACCAACGGACAGGCCCTGAGCCAGGAAGAAGGTGTAGGCCATGCCGCCACCGATGATCAGGGTGTCAGCGGAGTCGATGAGGTGATCGAGAACGCCGATCTTGGAGGAAACCTTGGAACCGCCGACGATGGCGACGAAGGGGCGCTCGGGCTCGGCGAAGATGCCGGTCAGCGTGTCGACCTCCTTCTCGAGCAAGAAGCCGGCGACGGCAGGCAGGTAAGCGGCGGGGCCCACGACGGAACCCTGGGCGCGGTGAGCGGTGCCGAAGGCATCGAGAACGAAGACGTCACCATAGGAAGCGAGCTTCTTGGCGATCTCGGGATCGTTCTTCTTCTCACGCTTGTCAAAACGGACGTTCTCGAGAACGAGGACCTTGCCCGGCTCGACGGCGGCGACAGCCTCAGCAGCCTTCTCGCCGTAGGTGTCGGCGACAAAGGCAACGTCGAGACCAGAGAGCTCAGCGAGCTTCTTGGCGACGGGCTCGAGGGACAGCTCGGGCTGGAAGCCGGTGCCCTCGGGACGGCCGAGGTGGCTCATGAGGATGACGCGAGCGTTGTGCTCAACGAGGTAGTTGATGGTGGGCAGGGCAGCCTTGATACGGGTGGTGTCGCCAACGACGCCATCCTTGATAGGCACGTTAAAGTCAACGCGGACGAGAACGCGCTTTCCGTCGACATCGATGTCGCGGACGGTCTTCTTGGTAAAGGCCATGTTTGCTTCTACCTTTCGTACGTGTCTGCCTCCCATTACGGCAGACGATTTCTTATAAAAAGGGCGCGACCCTAGGGTGTAAGCCCTATAAGGCCGCGCCCTTCTTTAGACGCTCAACGAGCTATTCGCTAAAAGCTAAATTAAGCAACGAACTTCTCGAAGTACTTGATGGTGCGGACCATCTGAGAGGTGTAGGAGTTCTCGTTGTCGTACCAAGAGGTGACCTGAACGAGGGTCTGGCCGTTGCCGAGGTCAGAGCACATGGTCTGAGTGGCGTCGAAGATGGAGCCGTGGGTCTCGCCGACGATGTCGCGGGAGACGATCTGGTCCTCGTTGTAGGCGAAGGTCTCGGGGATGGTCTCGGCGTAGGCCTTCATGGCAGCGTTGACCTCGTCGACGGTGACCTTCTTGTCAACGACGGCGTAGAGGTTGGTCAGCGAGCCGGTCGGCGTCGGGACGCGCTGGGCGGCACCGATGAGCTTGCCGTTGAGCTCGGGGAGAACCAGGCCGATGGCCTTGGCAGCGCCCGTGGTGTTCGGGACGATGTTCTCGGAGCAGGCGCGGGAGCGACGGAAGTTGCCCTTGCGCTGCGGGCCGTCGAGCGGCATCTGGTCGCCGGTGAAGGCGTGGATGGTGGTCATGATGCCGGACACGATGGGAGCGAAGTCGTTCAGACCCTTGGCCATCGGGGCGAGGCAGTTGGTGGTGCAGGAAGCAGCGGAGATGATGTTGTCCTCAGCGGTCAGCGTCTCATGGTTGACGTTGTACACGATGGTGGGCAGATCGCTGCCGGCCGGAGCGGAGATGACGACCTTCTTGGCGCCAGCGTTGATGTGGGCCTGAGCCTTAGCCTTGCTGGTGTAGAAGCCGGTGCACTCGAGAACGACGTCGACGTCAAGGTCGCCCCAAGGCAGGTTGTTAGCGTCGGCCTCCTTGTAGATCTTGATCTCCTTGCC
>CABSMZ010000024.1 GCA_902478875.1 uncultured Collinsella sp. | reverse complement strand
TGTGTATAAGAGACAGTGCCCGACACGATGGCAAACACAACCGACAGCGCAAAGAAGATCGCCAGCACGATGAGGATCTTCTTGATCACGCTCGACGAACGCGACGGCCTCTTCTCCTCGTCCTCGCCATATTGCGAAATCGACTTGGGGTACTCGCGATACGGCTCGCGCGACTCGTAACGAGGCTGAGCCGTGCGCGGCATATACGTCGTCTGCTGAGGTTGCGGAATGGGATTCTGCGGCAGGTCATCATAGGGATTCGGCGTCGAGGCAGCATAAGAATCCTGCGGCGCGTAATCAAACGGATCCGGACCTGCGTTGCCATAGGGGCCTTGCGAAGATGCAGCGTAAGGATCCTGCACCGTGTCGCCATAGCCCATAACCCGGGTGGGCTCGGTAGAAGGCTGCGTCGCGGCGGGGTCGGTATAACCGGGGTTGGGAACAACGCGGGTCGCATCGGCGCTATCGCCAGCCTGCGCGGAACCGTAGCCGCCCATCACGGTTGTCTTGTCCTGATCCATGCAACGATTCCTTTCCGTCGCGCGTGAGCCTCAAGTTATCCATGCATTCTACCCGCGCAAAAGCCTATGATGGGCAGAGTCCGTCGGTATCTACAAGACATGCGCGGGCCTAAGGATCAAAAAGCCCCGCCGGGCCTTGTGGGCACGGCGGGGCGGGCTAGCAGCTATGGACAGCAGACTTAGAACAGGCCGGTGATGTTGCCGTCGTTGTCGACGTCGATGTTCTCGGCCGCGGGGACCTTGGGCAGGCCCGGCATGGTCAGAACGCTGCCAGTCAGTGCGACCACAAAGTGGGCACCAGCGGAAACCTTGAGCTCACGCACCGTGATGCGGAAGTTCTCGGGAGCGCCCAGGGCCTTGGCGTTGTCGCTAAAGCTGTACTGCGTCTTGGCGACGCACACCGGCAGGTTGCCAAAGCCATTCTCGCGCAGCTCGGCGAGCTGGCGCTTGGCGGCCGGCGTAAAGTCAACGCCATCGGCGCGGTAGACCTTGGTAGCAACGGCCTCGAGGGCATCAGCGACATCGGCGCCGTCCTCATAGGCAAACTTGAGCTCGCTCGGCTGCTCAATCAGACGCATGACCTCATCGGCCAGCTCGAGCGCGCCCTCGCCGCCCTTGGCCCAGACCTCGGAAAGCTTAACGTTGACGCCGAGCTTCTGGCACTCGGACTCGATGAGCTCGAGCTCGGCCTCGGTGTCCGTCGGGAAGCGGTTGATGGCGACCACACAAGGCAGACCGTAGACATTCTGGATGTTATCGACGTGGCGCAGCAGGTTGGGCATGCCGGCCTTGAGGGCCTCGAGGTTCTCCTCGTTGAGGTCGGCCTTGGCGACACCGCCGTTGTACTTAAGCGCGCGGGCAGTGGCGACGACCACGACAGCGCTGGGGCGAACGCCCGTCATGCGGCACTTGATGTCGAGGAACTTCTCGGCACCCAGATCGGCACCGAAGCCGGCCTCGGTAATGGCGACATCGCCAAAGCGCATCGCCATACGCGTGGCCATGATAGAGTTGCAGCCGTGGGCAATGTTGGCGAAGGGACCGCCGTGGACAAACGCGGGCGTGCCCTCGAGCGTTTGCACCAGGTTGGGCTTGAGCGCGTCCTTAAGCAACGCGGCCATGGCACCCTGGGCCTTAAGGTCGCGGGCACGGACGGGCTCGCCGGCAAAGCTGTAGCCGACGACAATCTCACCCAAGCGTTCCTTGAGGTCGCTGATGCTCGTAGACAGGCACAGGATTGCCATGACCTCAGAGGCGACGGTGATATCGAAGCCGTCCTCGCGCGGCACGCCCTGGGCCTTACCGCCAATGCCGTCGATAACGTGGCGCAGCTGACGGTCGTTCATATCGACGACGCGCTTCCAAGTGATGCGCTTAACGTCAATACCGAGCTGATTGCCCTGCTGGATGTGGTTATCAAGCATGGCGGCCAGCAGGTTGTTGGCAGCACCGATAGCGTGGAAGTCGCCGGTAAAGTGCAGGTTGATATCCCCCATGGGGATCACCTGAGCCCAGCCGCCACCGGCAGCACCGCCCTTAACGCCAAAGACGGGGCCGAGCGAAGGCTCGCGCAGGGCCACGGCGCTCTTAACGCCGCGACGACGAAGACCGTCGGCCAGACCGATGGTCGTGGTGGTCTTACCCTCGCCGGCGGGCGTGGGGTTGATGGCGGTCACTAGAACGAGCTTGGCCTGGTGATCGGTCGGCTCGTTGAGCAGGGAATAGTCGACCTTTGCCTTGTCAAAGCCGTACGGAATCAGATGCTTAACGTCGACGCCGGCGTTCTTGGCCACCTCGGTAATGGGCAGCGGCGTGACAGAACGTGCGATTTCGATGTCAGTAGGCATGGGCGGTCCTTTCGTTACCGAATGAGAAAAAGACCAATTCAGCATAGCACGGGCGCGCAATAGTAAAACACCCGTAACCGATGAATGGCGATATGTTTATCCAATGCTCAGCGATAGCCTACAGACTAGCCAAAACAAACCCGTCTCTAAACGGCCGGCTCGATGCCCAAGTGCTCAAAGGTGCGAAGCGTTGCCTGACGACCCTGAGGCGTGCGAATCATCAACCCACACTGCAGCAGATAGGGCTCATAGACATCCTCGAGCGTGCCCGGATCCTCGCCCACCGCGCTGGCAAGGGTCGTAAGTCCCACGGCACGACCGGAGAACGTCTTAGCAAGCGTCTCCAAAATTCGAATATCCATCCAGTCCAGACCGAGCTCATCGATCTCGAAGAACTCAAGCGCCTGGCGACAGATATCGAGCTCGATGGGGCCGTTGCCGCGCACCTGTGCGTAATCGCGCACGCGCTTGAGCAGGCGGTTGGCAAGACGTGGCGTGCCGCGCGAACGCGAGCCGATCTCGAGTGCACTGGGATGGTCGATCGTCACGCCCAGGATAGTCGCCGAGCGCGTCACAATCTGCGCGAGCTCCTCGACCGTGTAGTAATCCAGGCGATATGAAATGCCAAAGCGGTCGCGCAACGGGCCGGTCAACATGCCCGAGCGGGTCGTTGCCGCAACCAGCGTAAACTTGGGGATATCCAGGCGAATCGAGCGCGCCGCCGGACCCTTGCCAATCACGATATCGAGGGCAAAGTCCTCCATCGCGGGGTACAGGACCTCCTCGACCGAACGGTTGAGACGGTGGATCTCGTCGATAAACAGCACATCACCCGGCTGCAAGTTAGTAAGGATGGCCGCCAGGTCGCCCGTGCGCGCGATGGCAGGGCCACTCGTGGTCTTGATCTGAGCGCCCAGCTCGTTGGCGATAACGGTGGCCAGCGTGGTCTTGCCCAGGCCCGGAGGACCCGAGAAAATCACGTGGTCGAGCGTCTCGCCACGGCTCTGCGCCGCTTCGATCAACACGCGCAGACTCTGCTTGATGTGCTCCTGGCCACAGTAGTCGTCCAGGCGCTGGGGGCGCAAAGTGCGGTCGACATCGAGGTCCTCGGCCGTCAGCTCCGAGCCCACCATGCGCTCGCCGTGCGCCATGGATGCCGCCGGCGAGTTGCCGGGCGTCGCCCACAGGTCCTGAGAGTCATCGGCTTCCCACATCACGCATCCATTCCGAGTCGCTTAAGCGCCGCGCCGAGCAAATCCTCGACACGCATATTCTGCCCATCATACCCGCTCAGGGCAACATCGGTCTCCTGCGGGCTAAAGCCCATGGAAAGGAGTGCCGCGCGGGCGTCATCGATCGCCGAGGGAGCGGCGGCGGGAACCGGCATCGCAACCTGGCCGGGAATCACGTCGACCGGCACAAAGCCCTTATCCTTGGCAAAGGTGCTCTTGAGCTCCAGGATCAGGCGCTGAGCTGTCTTTTTGCCCACACCGGGTACCTTGGCCATGCCCTTGTCGTCCTCGGCCATCACAAGCGAATACAGCTGCCCCACGGTATAGGTGGAAAGCACGGCGAGCGCCAGGCGCGGGCCAACGCCCGAAACGGACACGAGCCGGTCGAACATCGTGCGCTCGTCCTTTGAGGAAAACCCGAAAAGTGTCATGGCGTCCTCGCGCACCTGCATACGCGTATAGAGGCGGACCTCGCCGCCGGGCGTCGGCAACGTGGCCGCAGTGCTGCCCGAGATGCCGAGCTCAAAGCCAACGCCCGACACATCGACGACAGCAGAGCTCATCGTGGACTCGACAAGCGTTCCGTGGAGCTGGGAAATCATCAGTATCCGGTTCCTCTCTGTTGATAGAACTCGCCACCGGTGAGGGCGCGGGTGCGGCTAAGGTTTACGTGGCAGATGGCGCAGGCCAGGGCATCGGCGGCATGGTCGGGATGCGGGTCGTGGTCGAGCTGTGTGAGCGTGCGTACCATGTAGGCGACCTGCCGCTTGTCCGCGGCGCCGGTGCCCACCACAGCCTGTTTGATCTGCATAGGCGTGTACTCGCCAATCTCGAGCGCGCACTCCGAAAGCGCCACAAGCGCAGCACCGCGGGCATGCGCCGTGGGGATGGCCGAACGAACGTTGGCGCCAAAGTAGATGCTCTCGACAGCAGCCGTGTCGGGTCGATAACGCTCGACGACATCCTTAAGGTCATGGGCGATATGCGACAGGCGCACCGCGAGCGGACTTCCGGCGCTGGTCTCGATGCAGCCGTAAGCACGGCAGCGAACCTCGCCACGCCGCTCCTCGATAATCCCCCAACCTGTATGGGCCAAACCGGGGTCGATACCCAAAATGACCAAGCCGACCTCCCCTCGCCAAAAGCCCGGCGCGAGACAAGGCTCCGCGCACTATTCACGAACGTCTGTTCTAGAATAACACAACGGGGTCAAGATGCTTAGTTGAAGTATCGGGGTTGGGAGCAAATCCCATCCCCAGTTTAGTTCTGCGAGAAAAAGGGAAACTGACGGGGATCCACCGGCGGATGCGGCATCGGACCACCCTGGGGACTACCTTGCGAGCCGCCCTGACCGCCCATCATCTTATCGATGGCGTCCTGAACCTCGCCCTCGAACTTTTTCATTCCCTCGTGCAAACGACGCTGACCGTCCTCAGAGCGCAGCTCCTCCATCTGCTCGGGCGAAATACCCAGTAGCTCGCCCAGCACGCCCATCATCTCGTTTCGCACGCGCTCGCTCGTATCCTCGTCAGCAAAACGGCGCACCTCGGCGCGCGCCAGCGAATCGACCGTCATACGCTCCTTGCCGTTAAGCCCCAGGTCGGACCACGCGAGCATATACGGCCAGGCACGCTCGGCAAACGAACGGGACGAGACGATCGGCGCCGTCGGCAGCATGCGGCGGGCAGCTTCACCCTGTCGAACGAGCATCAGCAGCAGCGAGCAAGCCTCGGGCTTGTCAGCGGCCATCGGGATGTCGTCGAAAGATCGATTGCGGTCCACGTGCGCCTCGAGCGCGCCATCGACCTCACCCGGCTCAAGCCCCCCGAGCAGCTGTGCCGCGCGGTCGAGCATATCGACCGGACCGTCGAGCGTCGAGAGCGCCTGCGCCAGCACTCGCTCCATACAATCTTCCACCGCGTTGAGCGTCACGAGCTCTTGGGGCACCACGGCAGACGTGCGGTTGCGCACACGCGCCACAAACTCAAGCGTCGACAGGTACACATCGCCAAAGGGCGCAAAGTCGCCCTGGTAGCCGCCGCAAAGCGCCGGCGCCGCCAGCGCGTACTCGGTTTTGGACAGCGGGCTCAGCGCCATCGCACCCAGCTCGAGCGCTGTGTCCTCCAGCATGAGGCCCAGCGTGCGCGAACGCAGGCGCTCGGCATCGCCCGCCGACACGTCGCGATCGAGCACACGCGCCGCATCCGGTGCATCGCGCTCGACGGTGCGAATGTGCAAACGCTCGGCAATGGCGCGGACGGCGGCACAGCGGGCAGCCTCGGCCTCTTCCTGCGCCGGCGTAAAGATACGGTTGCGCCCCAGCACCAGGCCAATCACATTGCGCGGGCCCAGAGCGTCGACGGCCAGCGCCGCCAGCAAAGACGACGGCAAGTCACCCTCGAGTGCCACAACAGCACGCGACGCACCGCGGGCGCGGGCGTTGTCGCGCACGGCGAGCACCAGCGCCCGCCACAGCCACTCCTCGGAACGAAACTCGGGCAGCTCGTGGTCTTCCAAGGCATCGAGCATCACGCCGCGTTGAATCTCCTGAACCAGCAGGCTCTCCTCAAAACACGGCGCTTGGGCCACCACGCGGCCGCAGTCGTCGAGTACAAACGACCCGCCGGTATACACCGACTCGTCATAGGCACCGACCGGCGCCATGCAGGCAAACCATACGCTGCGCTTGGATGCGATCTTGCGGTAGGCGCCGCTGCGAACGGCAGCAATGGCGGCAGTCTCGCGGTCGGTCATGTCAAACGCGTTGAATTGGAAATACGCAATGAGGTCAACACCGGTCGGCAGCATCTCGAGTTCGCGGTCCAAGTCAAAAATCACGGCGATGCGCACACCGTCCACGTCGAACACCGGCGGCGCCCAACGTGTGTCGTTGTTCTCGCCACGCTGCAGGGCAATGCTCGAACGCGCCGGCACCACATGACCGTCCTTGAGCATCATGTAGTCGAGCAGCGGCTGGCCCTCAAACGAAACCGCCGCGGGCACGATGCAGATCATGTCAAGCTCCTGGATACGCTCGGCGACACCAGTCAAACCGGCAAGCACGTCGTGCTCAAAGTCGGCAGCGCCCACCAGGCCACCGGGCATGGCGCCCATAAAGAGCGGAGCCGGAACGCACAGCACGCGCGCCCCGCGCTCGTGGGCCAGACGAGCCTGGTCCTCGATGCGGCCGCAAATGCCCTCAATATCACCCAGGCGCATATCGATTTGTGCAAGCGCGAGTTTCATGGCCCAGCCCTTTCCGTCGTAAACCATCGAAATCGTAGTAAAAGCGCCGGCCGCATAATGCAGCCGGCGCTTGCATGTGCATATGCTAGCTATGATACCCCGAGCGGGGGCGCGCTCCTAGAATGTCGCGGACCACAGCCCGTGCAGGTTGCAGTAGGCATAGACGGTACCGGTCTTGGAGCCGCCCGCGAAAAACGTCGCGGGTTTCATGCCGGGCTCAAGGTAATGGACCTCTAAGCGGCCCTCGGCCTCAAGGGCGATCCACTCAATGTAGTGCTCGGGCAGGCTGGGGTGCTCGACCGAGCCAACGCGTGCGCGAATCACGTGACCGTCACGCTCGGTCTCGACAACAGGCACGTGCTTCTCGTGCGCTGCGTCCTCAGTGTTTGCAGTCAGTTCCGTGCAACCGGCAGGGGTCGCAACGTCGTCGCCAAGGGCGGCGATGAGCTTGCCGTCGGGGTCCTTAAAGAATTTCGCCATGATGTTCTCCTTTGCTGATGTGCCAATGTTCTTGATGGTTCTTATGCCCAAAGGCAGACAAACCATCCACGGCATTGCAAATGAACACATAACGAGCGGGGACGATGGGACAGCGCGGGCTATCCGCCCTGGCGGCCTCACCCGAGCGGGTTAACGCCCGTCGCCGCCGAGCAGCGCCAGAACATCCTCGCGGGTAAACAGCGCCGACGAGATGCCGTCGCCGCCGAGCACGCTGTTGACCAAGTCGCGCTTGGACTCCTGCATCTGCATAATGCGTTCCTCGATCGTGTCCTTGGCGATGAGCTTGTACACGGTCACGGTATGTTGCTGGCCAATACGATGCGCACGGTCGGTCGCTTGGTCCTGCGCCGCCACGTTCCACCACGGGTCGTAGTGAATGACCACGTCGGCCGCCGTCAGGTTCAGGCCCACGCCGCCCGCCTTGAGCGAAATCAAAAAGATCGGAACCTCGCCCGCTTGGAACTGCGCGACCATCTTGGCGCGGCTCTCCTTAGACGAAGCGCCCGTGAGCTTAAGGAAGGCGATGTCCTCCTTGGCCAAGCGCTTACCGATGATATCGAGCATACCCGTAAACTGGCTGAACAGCAGGATGCGATGCCCGCCGTCGAGTGCGCCGTGCACGAGCTCCATGCACGTATCGAGTTTGGCGCTCCCCGCCTTGTAATCCTCGTAGTGCAGACGCGGGTCGCAGCAGATCTGGCGCAGCTTGGTGAGCTCGGCGAGCACCTTGAGCTTGTCTTTCTTAAACTCGGATGCCTCGCGGTGCTGCACTTGCTGGGCAATGCGGTCCTGGTTTGCCAGGTAGAGCTTGCGCTGCTCGCCGGTGAGCTGAGCCACGACAGTGTCCTCGATCTTCTCGGGCAGGTCTGCCACCACGTCTTCCTTGACACGGCGCAGCACAAACGGCGACACGAGCGCTTGCAGGCGAGCGGCACTGTCGCCCTCGGCATGCTCGACCGGGCTTTCGAAGCGTCTGGCAAACGACTCGCGAGTGCCAAGCAGGCCCGGCATCAAAAAGTCGAAGATGCTCCAGAGCTCGGACAGGCGGTTTTCGATGGGCGTGCCCGTCAGGGCAAAGCGCACGCCGGCAGGCAGGCGCTTTGCGGCGCGCGCCACCTGGGTGAGCGGGTTTTTAATGTACTGGGCCTCATCGAGCACCACGCGGGCAAAGTCCTGCTCGACGTACTCGTCGATATCGCGCCGCATAAGGTCATACGACGTCACGACCACGTTATGCTCGGCCACGCCGGCGATCTGCACGCGGCGCTGCGCCTTGGCGCCCACAATGGCGCACACATCGAGCGACGGGGCGAAGCGCTCCAGCTCGGCGGTCCAGTTGTACACAAGCGACGCGGGACACACCACAAGCGTGGGTTTAGTGTCCCCCGCCTCCACGCGCGCCAGGATATGCGCGATCATCTGGAGCGTTTTGCCCAGGCCCATATCGTCGGCCAAGATGCCGCCAAGGCCCAGGTGTTCGAGCGAGCCAAGCCACTGGTAGCCGTCGACCTGGTAGCCGCGCATCGTTGCCTTGAGCGAGACCGGCACCGTAAAGTCCATCTTGCCGAGCGTGTCCAGACGCTCGACGGTACGGCGGAACGCAGCGTCGCGATCGGCCTCGAGCGCGGGCGTGCGCGCGAGCATGCTATCGACGAACAGGGTGCTCGATGCGGAAAGCGACACGCCGTCGAGCAGGTCGACGGCATCGACGCCCAGGTCCTCGGCGAGGCCAAACGCGGCTCGAGCGCCCTCGTCCAGGCGAATGATGTCGCCGGACGTAAGGCGCGCAAACGTTTGATGGCGCTTGTACGAATCGAGATAGACGGCAAGGTCCGCGGCCGAAAGCCCGCTCGCGCCCAGCTCGACATCGAGCAGATTGCTCTTGACGGTCGCACGAACCGAGAGCTTGGGCGCGGGGCGGACCGAAATCTGGCGCAGACGGTCGCTGAGCATGACCTCACCAAGCTCGGACAGGGCGGATAGGCCCTCGGTCAGCAGGCAGAACAAGCTCTCGTCATCGCGTTCCTCAAACGCCAGACCGCCCTCGTAAAAGTCGAAATATAGGGCCGCCGTGTCCATAACGCGAAACTCTGCCACCTCGTCGCGGGGCGGCACGCCGGGGCGTTGCTCTTCGAAGAGACTGCCCGGAGCGCCCAGGCTAAAGAGATCTGCCGACCAGTCGCCGTAGGTAACCGTAATTTTGCAGGTCACAAGCCCATCGTCGACGCCGATCGCCATAGCAAAGCTCGGCTCGGGCGCCACGGTATCGAGCGCGGCGGGCGCGGTAAGGTCGGTGTAGTCGCGCAAAATGGGCAGCGCCATACGACAGAACTCCCCCACCTGGTCGACAGCGATATGGATCGGCGTGCGACAGGGCAGTAAGCGCGATAGGAACGGCGCCGCATGCTGGGCAAACGCTACATCAGCGCGGCGCGCACGGCGGGTGTCGACCAGATAGGCAACGTCGCCCGAAGCAAAGCAGTATGCATCGGCCGGCAGGCGTAGATCGTAGCTGCCACCAGCCGCCGGCGCGATTTTGGCGGCAAGGAGCGGTGGGCGCTCAGACAGCGCCTCGTCCTCCCCTTCCGGAGGCATCTCAACCGCCACGTCATAGGTGCGATGCGTCGTCGTCCCCCGCGACCAGGCGGGCTCAAAAGAGATGGTCTGGCCGCGCAACAGGTCCAGCACATATACGATGCTATGCTCGGACAGCGGCAACTGACGCTCGGCGACAAAACCACTGCGGGCAAAGTCGTACGACGCCGAACGCGAGCTTGTGATGTCATCGAGATAGGCAACTGTCGTCACGACAAGGTTGAGCAGCTTTGTCGACACGTCTTCGAAGGCTTCGGGCGTATGGACAAACGTGAGCTTCTTGCCGTACGAGAAGGTGCCGCCGCGCACGTAGGCATCGGCCATGCCGTCGATGTCCTTGACCACGTAGGACACCGATCCACAGCGAATGCGAAGCTCGAGCGCCCAGCTAAAGCGGTCGGCAAACAGTGGATTGTAGTACGGCACCAGCGAGGGCTCCAACACCGCCTTGGGGGCATCGGGATCCACACTGCTGGCGAGCTTGCGGCGCATGCTCGCCAGCTCATCCATGCGCGCGTCCGAAAGATCGGAGAGCGCCGCCATGAGGCTGGGACTCGTGGGGACGGGCGCCGGAAAGGGAAAGTTGGGATTGACGGCCGGCGCTTTGAGCGCGGTGCGCACGGGCTGTTTCGGCTGCGCCGTAAACGTGCGGACCGGCGTGCGCAAACCTTCGACGGGCTCGGCGCCGCTGGCATCCAAATACGCCAGAGCCGTGGCAATAGCGTGCTTGCACATACCGGGGTAACGATAGGCGGCGGGGCAATCGCAGTCGTAGTCGATCACCTCGTGCTCGTCCATGTCGAGCGCCACGTGCGTCTTGTACAGGTCGCCGCGCGAACCGCGCACCGAGCCCTCAACCGTCACGTTTTTGGAGAAGCGCGAGCCGCTGTCCTCGATCGACAGCACGGCGCCGTTGAGCATGAGCGAACGCCCCTTCATAAAGGTGCCGCTCAACGCCGCCTCTTTACGAAGCGCCTGCACAAACGTCCCCTGCGCCATCACTTCCTCCAATCTCACCCGGGGTAGCTTAGATAACCGTCACGCGGCCTTGGTTGCCGACGATGGCCTTTGCCTCTGCCAGCAGCGGAATCGAGCGCGCGTTGACCTTGGCAGGCACCTCGGCGCGCAGCACGCGCCCGTCCACCTGCTCGATAAAGATCTCCACGCGGTCGCCGCCCGGGTTAGCGGTGAGCACCGTGGCCAGGCGCGCCATATTGCCCTGGCTAAAGCGGCTGTTGGGCACCATGACCTCAAACACCTTGGGCTTGTTGTTCTCCTCGTTGAGCTCAAGCGGCACGATCTCCTGCGCGATGATCTGGTCGCCGCGGTCCGAGCGCTCGAGTTTGCCCTTGATGCGCACAAAGGCGTCGGACAGCTGCGCACCGGTCTCGGGATCGACCTCGCCGTACAGGTACCCCTCGGCCTCCTTGTAGGTCTTGGGGAACACGACGACGGTGGCCTCGCCTTCCATGTCCTCGAGCTGCACGATGCCCATGGGGTCGCCGTTTTTGGTCACGCGCTTGGACACGCTCGAGACCATGCCGGCCCACCACAGCGCTTTGCCCTCGGGAATCTCCTGGTTGATGGTGCCGCCCGTAGGATTCTGAACTTCGTAGCCGGTGTCGATCTGCGAGAACGAGAAGTCGCGCGCTTTGCTGAGCGCATACTCAAACGGGCGCAGCGGGTGGTCCGAGACATAGATGCCCAGAACCTCCTTCTCCTGGCTCAGCTTAAGGTGGCGGTCCCATTCCTGGCCGTCCGGATCGGGCACGCTGACCTCGAAACCCGAGCCCTCAACATCACCAAACATGTCGAAGAACGAGGTCTGGCCGCTCGCGCGGTCCTTCTGGCGCTTTATCGCGGCGTCGATGATGTTCTCGGGGTTGTTCTTGTCCACAAAGTGCATCATCTGGCGGCGCGGATAGCCCGTGGAGTCGAAGGCACCTGCCTTGATCAGCGACTCGATCACGCGACGGTTGGCCTGGCTCGAATCCACGCGCTCGACAAAGTCGTGCAGCGTCTTAAACGGGCCGCCCGCCTCGCGCTCGGCGATAATCGCCTGCGCCACGCCGGTACCCACGCCGCGGATGCCGGCCAGACCAAAGCGCACGCCTTCCTTGGTAGCCGTGAACTCGGTGCCGGACTCGTTGACATCTGGCGACAGCACGGGGATGCCGTCGTGACGGCATGCCGAGACGTAGTGCACGATCTTGTCGGTCTTGCCCGTGTAGGACGTCAGAACGGCTGCCATGTACTCGTGCGGATAGTGCGCCTTGAGCCACGCCGTCTGCATAACCAGAATGGCGTAGCCGGCGGAGTGCGACTTGTTGAAGGCGTAGGACGCGAACTCGAGAACATCGTCCCAAATCTTCTGGGCAACCTCGCGCGTGTAGTTGTTCTTGATGGCGCCGTTCATCCAGTGGTCGTAGGTGGTCTCGTCCGAGCCATCCTCCCAGTGGAGCACCGTCGACGTGAGCAGCTTGATCTTCTTCTTAGCCACGGGTTTACGGATACGCGAGTCCGATTCGCCCTTGGAGAAGCCGCACATCTCGACGGAGATGAGCATAACCTGCTCCTGGTAGACCATGGTGCCGTAGGTTTCGCCCAGGATGTCGTCCAGACGGTCGTCGTAGGAGACGGCCGGCTCCTTGCCGTTCATACGGTTGATGTAGGACGAAACCATGCCGGCGCCCAGCGGGCCCGGGCGGTACAGAGCGATCAATGCCACGACGTGCTTGTACTCGGTGGGCTTCATGTTCTTGATCGTGGCCGTCATGCCGGCGGACTCGACCTGGAAGACACCGGCGGTGTGGCCGGAGCCCATGAGCTTAAAGATCTCGGGATCGTCAAAGGGAATCTCTTCCTCTTTGATGTCGATGCCAAAGTTCTTTTTGATGTTTGCCTTGGCCTTGGAGATAACCGTCAGCGTGCGCAAGCCCAAGAAGTCCATCTTGAGCAGGCCCATGTCGGCGACGGTATGGCCCTCGTACTGGGTAATCTCGACGCCGCCCTTGGTGTCGAGCTTGGTGGGCACATGCTCGTTGACGGGGTCGCGGCAGATCAGAACGGCGCACGCGTGCACGCCCTCGCCACGGGTGAGGCCCTCGATCGAGAGCGCCGTGTCGATGATGCGGCGGGCGTCGTCGTCCTTTTTATAGGCCTCGGCAAAATCGGGGTTAAACAGATCCTCTTTGCCGGGCTGTTTGTCGAGTACCTGCTTGAGCTTGACCTTGGGGTCGCTCGAGACCATCTTGGACAGGCGCTGGCCCATGTAGACCGGGTAGTCCAAAACGCGCGCGGCATCGTTGATGGCCTGCTTGGCCTTAATGGTCGAGTAGGTGATGACGTGGGTGACCTTCTCGGGACCGTAGAGCTGGCGAACGTGCTCCACGACCTCGAGGCGCCGCTCATCGTCGAAGTCCATATCGATATCGGGCATCTCGGTACGCTGCGGAGACAGGAACCTCTCGAACATCAGGCCGTTCTCGAGCGGGTCGAACGCGGTGATGTTCATGGCGTAGGCGACGATAGCGCCGGCGGCAGAGCCACGGCCGGGGCCGACGCCGATGCCGTTGTCCTTGGCCCATTGCACGTACTCGGCAACGATCAAGAAGTAGGCGGCAAAGCCCTTGTCGCAGATGACCTTGTATTCGTACTCAAAGCGCTCTTTGATGTTGACTCCGCCGATCTCGCGCGTGGCCCAGTCGTCACCGTAGTGCTGGCGCAGGCCCTTCTCGCACTCGCGGCGGAACTGGCTCTCGTGCGTCTCGCCGGGATCGAGCAACGGGAAGCGCGGCAGGATGATGGAGTCCCAGTCGAGCTCCACGTAGCACTTGTCGGCGATCTCGAGCGTGTTGTCGCAGGCCTCGGGGCAATACGGGAACATCGCCCGCATCTCCTCCTCGGTCTTCATGTAAAACTCCGAGCCGGTCATGCGCATGCGGTTGGGGTCGTCGACCTTGGCGTTCATGCCAATACACATGATGACGTCCTGCACGGGCGCGTCCTCGCGGCGCAGGTAGTGGAAGTCGTTGGTGGCGATGACCTTGACGCCCACCTGTTTGGCGATGTCGATGAGCGTGCGGTCCATCTGCTCGTCGGTCAGGCCGTTATCGGTGGTAATGCCGTGTTCCTGGATCTCGATGTAGAAGTCGCCGGGGTCGAAGGTGTCGCGGAAGGTCTCGGCCCACTTGATGGCGCCTTCCATGTCGCCGCGGTCGATATATTTGGGGATGATGCCCGCGATACAGGCACTCGTGCAGATCATGCCCTTGGCGTGGCGGCGCAGGTTGTCGAGCGTCACGCGGGGCTTGTAGTAAAAGCCCTGTACGGCGGCCTCAGAGACCGTCTGCATCAGGTTAACGTAGCCCTCCTGGTCCTTGGCCAGAAGGATCATGTGGTAGAGCTCGGGCTTGTGGTCGCGGGCAAGGGTCTCGTCCGGCGTAAAGTAGACCTCGCAGCCAAAGATGGGTTTGATGACCAGGGGCGGCTTGAGCTCGTCGATGTTGCCCTTCTCGTCCCACATGGCCATGTCCTTCACATACTGGGCATGCTCGCGCGGGTTTTCCTCGGGATCGGGCTCCACCAGCTCGTCGCGGCGGTCCTTTTCCAAGAAGGCCTTGTCGTGGCTCCAGGTTTTGTACTCGGGCGTGTTGTGATTGACGGCGTCGCAGGCCAGCGCCAGGTCGGGCACGCCATACATGTAGCCGTGGTCGGTAATGGCGACGGCGGGCATGCCAAGCTCAACGGCACGGTTGACCATATCCTGGATACGGGTTGCGCCGTCGAGCATGGAGAAGACAGTGTGGTTGTGCAGATGGACGAATGCCATGTGATGAGCTCCGATGCGGGTTCGTGTTCTGACTGAACGATTTTACCCCACGGCACGGACAGCACCCGAACCTAGCCAAACCCACACGGGTAGCTAATTTGGTACCTTCAAAAAGGGGAATGAGGGCATCCAGATACATCGAGTATTACTGGAACCCCGGCGATGCGCGAAATGATTTGTGACGAATAGTCATGTCCATCAAGAAGGCTCGACGCTTCGGATAGCTCGTCAATCGATATATCAATTCTTGGAGACCTGCATTCCTACCATTTTCAATGAAACAACGGCGGTAATTGCTATCGCGATTGTACCAATAATACCGAGCGCTATCTGAATGGGATATAACCCCAACACATGTCCAAATATGGAGAAAAACATTGCGGAAAGGGGGTGCGGACAGAAAGTTGGACCGCGGGGCGGTCCGGACTGGAGGTTCGCATG
>CABSMZ010000023.1 GCA_902478875.1 uncultured Collinsella sp. | reverse complement strand
GCTCGGAGATGTGTATAAGAGACAGGAATTAGCGGCGTTCGAGGACCGCTACGGTTTCGGTATGGTCGGTGTGGGGGAACATGTCGACGGGCGTGATCTTGAGCAGGCGATAGCCTCCGTCGAGGAGCTGGTGCAGGTCGCGCTCTTGGGTCACGGGGTTGCAGCTGATATAGGTGATGCGGCGCGGCTTAAGCGCGCAGGCAGCTTCGAGGAACTCGGGGGTAGAGCCGGCGCGCGGCGGATCGATGGAAAGGACATCGACCCGCTCGTTGTTGTCGGCGGCATCCAGGATGTAATCGGTGGCATCGTCGGCCATAAACCAGGCGCTGCGGGTAAGACCGTTGAGCTCGGCATTGCGGCGTGCGTCGGCAATGCCCGCCGGGTTGCGCTCCACGCCGAGCAGTATGATGCCGATCCCCTTGTTCTGGGCATCTTTAGCTGCGCAAAGACCGATGGTGCCGCTGCCGCAGTAAGCATCCATAAGCACATCGCCCTGGTGCAGATCCATGCCGTCGATAGCGAGCTGATAGAGCAGCTCGGTCTGTTGCGGGTTGGTCTGGTAGAACGCGGTGGGGGAGATATCGAACTCGCAGCCGAGTAGCTGGTCGCGCATGCACTTGGCGCCATACACGATGCGGGTTTCCTCGCCGAGGATGGCGTTGCCGGGGCGTCCGTTGATGTTTTGGGCGACGGTGACGATGCGCGGATCGAGTGCGGCGACGGCCTCAAAGAATTCCTGCGCATGCGGTAAGTCACGCTGGGCGGTCACGAGCGTAACCATGACCTGGTCGGTACGCCAACCGCAGCGGATGACGGCATAGCGAAGCAAACCAAGATGCTTGTCCTCGTTAAAGGCGGGAATATGCAACCGCTCAGCTTCGCGTGCGATGCCGTTGAGAATCTGACGAGCGCCCGACGCCTCGACGGGGCATTCGGGTACGGCAACGATCTTGTGCGTGCCGCGCTCAAAGAAACCGCAACGGACAGCGCCCTCCTTACCGGGAGCAAAGGGAGTGGCAGCCTTATGACGAAAGCCACGCGGCGCAGGATATTTACCCGGGTCGCCAAGGGTGACGCCCATACCGCGAATAGGATCGACAGCAATGCTCTCGCGCTCACAAAGCTCGGCAAACAGCTCCTCCGTAGCAGCCTGCTTAGCCGCCAACTGCTTTTTATAAGGACGATTGAGCGCCGTGCACCCACCGCAAGAATTCATGATCGAACAGGGAGACTTGGGGTCCACGGCCTTACGCGCAGACGAAACCCGATCTTTATGCGAGCGCTTGGAACGAGTCTGAGGCGCTTTATCCCCGCCTCGACGAGAGTCAGAACGCTTGGTCTTAGCTCTGCTCTTGGTCGGTTTGCTTTTTGCAGCTTTAGAAGACTTGGATTTCGTAGAAGATTTCTCCTCCTTCGACCCCTCAGCCGCCTCGATCAAAGCACGACGAGCCTTACGCTCCGCACGAGATTCTGCCATGAATTAACCCCACTAATTTACAAATTGAAATCTGAAAGCATTGTACCGTGCCAAGCTAGCGGACGATATGCAAGCGTCCATTTCGTGTCAGTGATAAGTCCAACGATGTTTGCTCCCCGCCCATGCCGGGCAAACCCTCCCTTGTACTTTATCAAGGTAGAGTGTATGATTCTGGACGTTACACGACTCACTTTACTTAACTAAAGTGCCATCAAGGGGGAATACCATGAATACCGATATGTCTCGTCGTCAGTTTGTTGGTCTAGCCGGCTCGCTCGCCACGGTGCTTGGCCTTGGTCTTGTCGGTTGCGGCGGTGGCGCCGGCAAGGGCTCCGCTGCTGGCTCTGCCGCGGCCAAGGATGTGAAGGGTGCTGCGGAGTCCAAGAAGCTCGTGGTGGGCTTTGATAAGTCCTATCCTCCGTACGGCTTTGTGGGCGACGATGGTGAGTACACCGGCTTTGATCTCGATCTGGCCAAGGCTGTTGCCGATAAGCAGGACTGGGAGGTCAAATACGAGGCCATCGACTGGGACGCCAAGGATACGCTGCTTAACTCGGGCGCCATCAACTGCATCTGGAACGGCTTTACCATGGAGGGGCGCGAGGATGACTACACGTTCTCTGAGCCGTACATGCTCAACGAGCAAGTGCTCGTGGTCAAGAAGGACGCGGGCATCAAGAGCTGGGACGATCTTGCCGGCAAGACCGTGATTACCCAGACCGATTCCGCTGCGCAGGATGTGCTCGAGGGTGACCAGAAGGATCTGACGGCGACGTTTGCCACGCTCGACACGATCGGCGAGTACAACACGGCCTTTATGCAGCTCGAGAGCGGCGCGGTCGATGCCGTGGCTTGCGACCTTTCGATTGCCCAGTATCAGCTTGCCGCCAAGCCCGATGCTTATACGCAGCTTGATGAGCCGCTGTCCAGCGAGCACTACGCCGTTGGCTTTAAGAAGGGCGACACCAAGTCGGCCGATGCTGTAGCCGAGTCGCTCAAGGCGCTCTACGAGGACGGCACGGTCAAGGACCTCTGCGATAAATATTCAAGCTATGGTTTGTCTTTCGATAATTGGGTGCTCAAGTAATGTCTATTCAGGTCATGATGCAGATGCTTGGCCAGGGTTTCTTGGTCAGTTTGCAGTTGTTTGTGCTGACGCTGTTGGGGTCGATTCCGCTGGGAATTCCCGTGGCGTTTATGCGCATGAGCAAAATCGCGCCGCTTCGCTGGATTGCGCGCATCTACATTTCGGTCATGCGCGGTACGCCGCTCATGCTGCAGATGTTTGCCATCTACTTTGCCCCGTACTACGTGTTTGGCATTTCGCTCACGCCCGATTCCAAGTGGACGGCGTGCGTCGTGGCGTTCATCATCAACTACGCCGGTTACTTTGCCGAGATCTATCGCTCGGGCTTGCAGTCCATTCCGCGCGGTCAATACGAGGCCGCCGAGGTGCTGGGCTATTCGCGCGTGCAGACGTTTCTGTATATCGTGATGCCGCAGGTCGCCAAGCGTATTCTGCCGGCGATGGGCAACGAGATTATCACGCTGGTCAAGGACACGTCGCTGGCGTTTGCCATTGGCGTGGGTGAGATGTTCTCGACGGCCAAGGCGCTGGTCGCCTCGCAGGTGAGTATGGTGCCGTTTGCGATCGCGGCGCTGATTTACTGGGTCTTTAACTTTGTGGTCGAGATGCTGCTGGGCGCCGCCGAAAAGAAGCTGGACTATTATCATGACTAACTCAGTGATGAAAATCGAAAACGCACGTAAGGCGTTTGGCGGCAATGAGGTGCTCAAGGATATCTCGCTTGAGGTGAAGCGTGGCGAGGTCGTGGCGATTATCGGGCCTTCGGGTGGCGGCAAGTCCACGCTGCTGCGGTGTGCCACGCTGCTCGAGACACTCGACGGAGGCTCGCTCTCGTTTGGTGACCTTGCCGTTGCGACGGATGCGGGTTCGGGCGCGGTCTATGCGAAGGGCGATGTGCCCAAGCAGGCGCGCTCGCGATTCGGTCTGGTGTTCCAAAATTACAACCTGTTCCCGCACTATACCGTGATGAAAAACATCATCGACGCGCCGATCCGCGTGCTTAAGCGCCCGCGCGAGCAGGCGGAAGCTCGTGCGGGCGAGTTGATCGCGCAGATGGGGCTTACGGGCAACGAGAACAAGGTGCCATGTGAGCTTTCGGGTGGCCAGCAACAGCGTGTGAGTATCGCCCGCGCCTTGGCGCTCGATCCGGAGATCCTGTTCTTTGACGAGCCGACCTCGGCACTCGATCCCGAGCTGACGGCCGAGGTGCTGCGTGTCATTAAAGACCTTGCCGCGCAGAATATGACGATGGTAATCGTGACCCACGCGATGCAGTTTGCGCGCGATGTTGCCGACCGCGTGGTCTTTATGGATGGCGGCCGCATTGTCGAGGAGGGCCCTGCCGAGCAGGTCATCGACCATCCGCGTGAGCAGCGCACCCGTGAGTTCTTGAGCCGTATCGAGGGCTAAGCTCAGCTATGTATTGAGAAGAAGCCGCCGCGGGTCTTATGGACTGCGGCGGCTTTTATTTGTATCGATGGGGTTTAATAATCGCCTGGCATACTTGCTCTGTCCTCTCGCCGCCTGTATTCATACGTGCGCCGAAAGGTATGCATGGACAGCCGCCCGTGAGGGTAGGGTGGTGGCATAGGACATTTGGAGGGTGAGTCGGCTCGGCTGCCGACCATGCTGCTCCCGGGATGGCACCGACCGCGAACTCTCCCCGTTGGCGTCGCGCATTGCGCGCGGCCCTGCAAGGAGGTCATCATGGGTGCTCCCAAGACCGGTAACGTAAGGAACGTGGTGCTCGTAGGCCAAGGCGGGGTGGGCAAGACTTCACTCGCCGAGGCCATGCTCCACCTTTCCGGCAAGACCGCCCGCCTGGGCGGCCACGACGGCACCAAGCCCACGCTCGACTATGACCCCGAAGAGGTCAAGCGTGCATTTTCCATCTCGACGACCATCGCGCCGATCGACTGGAAGGGCGCGCGCATCAATGTGCTCGATGCCCCGTGCTACCCCGATTTTATCGGCGACGCCTTTGCCGCGATGAGCGTCTGCGAGACGGCTCTGTTTGTGGTCGACGCCGAGGCCGGCCCGCAGCCTACGACGGTTAAGCTCTGGTATGCCGCCGAGGACCTGCGCCTGGCGCGTGCGGTGTTCGTAAACCGCCTGTCGCGTTCCGAGGCCAGCTTTGCGACCACGATGGACCTGCTGCAAGAGCGCTTTGGCACGCGCCTGGGCGCCGTGACCCTTCCCTGGGGCGAGGGCGAGGACTTTGACGGCATCATCGACCTGGTGCGCATGAAGGCGCGCCATTGCAACGGCACCGAAGCCGTTGAGTCGGAGATTCCCGAGGAGTATCGTGCCCAGGCCGAGGAAGCCCATGACCATCTGTGCGAGCTGGTGGCCGAGGCTGACGATGAACTGATGATGAAGTACTTGGAAGGCGAGGAGACGCTGACGCAGGAGGAGCTTGAAGGCCTGCTGTCGAAGGCGATCGCCGAGCGCATCTTTGTGCCGGTCTTTGCGGGCGATTGCATTAAGGAGCAGGGCGTCAACTCGCTGATGGACGACATCGCCACATACTTCCCGGCGCCGACCGACTACGGCGAGATGCCGCTTATCGACGGCGATTCGCTCAAGATTTCAAGCGACGATGATCGTCCGGTGGCGTTTGTGTTTAAGACCCTGGCCGATCCGCAGCAGGGTCGCATCAGCTTTATTAAGGTGCTGACGGGTACGCTTGAGCCGGGCCTTGAGCTGGTCAACGCGCGCACGCGCAAGGGCGACCGTCTGGCTCACCTGTATGTGATGTGCGGCCGCGACATGACCGAGGTCGGTCACGCCTATGCCGGCGACATTATCGTGGCACCCAAGCTGGCGGCCGAGACGGGCGATACGCTCTCGATTACCGGCAAGGTCGAGGCTGCGGCGTTTAAGTTCCCCAACTCGCAGTACCGCATCGCCATCGAGGCCGAGAATCGCGGCGACGAAGAGAAGCTCTACACGTTTATCGAGAAGGCCTGCAAGGCCGATCCGACCATGAGCATCGATCGTGACGAGGAGACGGGCCAGACCATTATCTCCGCCGTGGGTGAGGCGCAGGTTTCGGTGCTGCTCAACCGTCTGGAGGATCGCACCAAGGTCGTGGCCAAGAGCGTGCCGATCCGCATTCCGTATCGCGAGACCATCCGCCGCACGGCGAGCGCCCAGGGCCGCCACAAGAAGCAGACCGGTGGTGCCGGTCAGTACGGCGACTGCTGGCTGCGCGTGGAGCCTCTTATTGGGCCCGACGGCACGAGCGACGGCTACGAGTTTGTGGATGAGGTCGTGGGCGGCCGCATTCCGCGCTCGCTGATCCCCGCCGTGGACAAGGGCGTCCAGGAGACCATGAAGGACGGCATCATTGCCGGCTATCCGCTCACGGGCATTCGCGTGGCTGTGTACGACGGTTCGTATCACAGCGTCGACTCCAACGAGATGGCGTTCCGCGCGGCGGCTCGCATCGGCCTGCGCAAGGCATGCGCCGATGCCGACCCGGTGGTGCTGGAGCCCATCGAGGAAATCACGGTGACTATCCCCGAGAGCTACGCCGGCGCCGTGATGGGCGACATCTCGGCCTCGCGCGGTCGCGTGACAGGCATGGAGACCGATGAGCGCGGCGATACCGTGGTCATTGCCCAGGCACCGCTGGCCGAGCTGACGGATTATTCGACGCGCCTGCGCTCCATCACGCGCGGCACGGGCGACTTTACCATGAAGCCCGCTGGCTACGAGCAGGTTCCCTATGACGTTCAGGCCAAGCTGGTGGAGCGCTATGAGGAGGGTCGCGCCAAGTAGCGTGCGATTTTGCCTGCAATGTAGGTGCTGACGAAAAGGCCACCCTGGGTAACCGGGGCGGCCTTATTTGATTCCTTGGGGACGGAGGAAAACGGATCATTTTTTGGGTTACGGGCAGCTTGGTCGGCCCTAAACTCCCGAGGTCTGGTTGCGGCCGGTGGCGTAGTCGATCTGCACGTGCGGCTGCAGGTTGTAGCAGTATACGTGGAAGCAGAGGGTCTTGCCGTGGTCCTCGACCGATTGCGCCTCAAGGCGCACGCCACGGCAGACAAGTTCCTCTTCGTTATACATGGGCGTGACACGGTAGAGCACATGGTTACCCGTATCGCGGATGTAGCCGAGAATCTGCTCTTCAAACGGCAGCATGCCCGTCTCGTTGAGATAACGCGTGCCGGTGAGGAGATTCTTGCGGTTGGCGTTTTCGCCGCAGAGCGACCAGGCGATGAGGTGGCAGCGGTTGTAGAGGCTCTGGCCCGGAATAAAGTCGTAGCGCTGCTGGTGCCAACCGGCAGGATGGATGCGCGAGATATCGCCGCGCTTTCCCTGTCCGAGCGACTCGGGGCCTACGCAGGCGAGCGCCTTGCGAGTGCGACCCAGGCTGTCGAGCTTGGAGAATTTCTTAAAGCAGCCCTCTTCGGTGGCGCGATCGTATTCATCGAGTGTGAATGATGGCGTGCCGAGCGGGTGCGTGCTGTCGGCGCGAAGGGCAACGTAGGGGTTGCCGGCGTAGTCGGGAATGCTGCTGAGATATACGCCGCGGGCGCGGTTAAGGTCGGGGTTTTCGACCTCGTCGATGGGGGTGGCGGCGCTGTCTGTGGAAGTGTCGTCACCGGTGTCGGTTGCGGCGGATTCAGAGCTATCGCCAGAGTCATGGCCATTTTGAGAGTCCGAAGAGCTCGCTGTTCCCGATTCGAGCCGGGCAACCAGGTCTGCTTCGTCGTCGGTGCGGCTGGGACTCTCGTTTTGTTTTTCGGCCAGAGCCGCCGCCTGCTCATCGCTTTGCGGCGACAGCAGCTTGGGAGCTCCGTCGAGCGATCCCGTAAACAGCGCAAACCCCAGCACCACGGCGGTGCCGATGGAAAGTACTTGCTTGTAGGCGGACTTGCGCGACATTGAGGCTCCTGGATGGACGGTTGGGAATCTACCAGTCTAGCAGGAGACGCCGCAGGACGTTTGCTCGGCAGAATACGTAAGATGCGGGACAAACGCTGCTGATGAGGTTGTACCGTATAGGCTGGGAAAGCGATACGCTATTCTTCGTTGAGAACAATGACAGAGAGAAGGCCCCATGCCCGACATTATCCGTATAAGCGACGCGCGGCTTGAGGAGCTTATCGCCGAGGATGTCCCCTATATCGATCTTACGACGCATATCCTGGGAATCGGTGAGGTGCTCGGTGCGATGGAGTATTACACGCGCGAGAACTGCGTGCTTTGTTGCACGGAGGAGGTTGTGCGTATGGCAACTATGCTGAACCTGACGGTCGAGTGGTTTGAGCCCTCGGGAACAAAGGTTGAAGCCGGGCGATCTTTTATGCGTGTATGCGGTTCGGCCGCCAATTTGCATCTGCTATGGAAAGTCGGCCTAAATATGTTCGACCACTACTCGGCTGTGGCAACCAAGACGCGCAAAATGGTCGACGCCGCGCATGCTGCCAACCCCATGTGCGAGGTGCTGACGACGCGAAAGAGCACGCCGGGCAATAGGGACCTACTGACCAAGGCGGTCGTTGCGGGCGGAGCGTTTCCACATCGCATGGGCCTTTCCGAGACCGTATTGGTGTTCGACAACCATACCAGGTTTATGACAGCGCCTTCTGGAGCAACGGGACTCGATGCGCTTATTGAGCTTCTGCCTCGGATTCGCCGGCGCTGCATCGAGAAAAAGCTGTTTGTCGAGGCGGGTGCCGATGACGCTCGCAGGCTGGTGAGGGCGGGCGTCGACGGTATTCAGTTCGACAAAGTGCCGGTCGCTGAGCTTGGGCCGCTTGTCGAGGAGCTACATGGAATCGATCCTCATGTGGCCTTGGTTGCAGCGGGCGGGATTCGTCCCGACAACGCGGCCGAGTACGCGTCGACCGGCGTTGATGGCCTCGTGACCACGTCCTGCTTCACGGCGAATCCCGTCGACATGAGCGTCAAGATGTTCGCCTAGCGCGTCGCTGCGCGTTTGCCCGGACAAACGCGCCCAATAATAAAATGCTTCTTTCTTCGCGGGTCCATGCTTGCCAAACACAGTTGCGGTGGAATAGTTCTTGTTTGGGTCCGATAGGCCGTAAGACAGGAACTATTCCACCGCAACTTATCGGGATGCGCTACTGGTTCATGTTGCCGTGAATGTAGGGGGTGACCTCGGGGGAGATATGGTCGCAGCCCAGCTCGCGCAGCGCGGACTCGATGGCGGCGGGCAGCGGGGTCTTGCCCTTGTCGTCGACGGCGTTGCCACCGAGGGCAGCAATCTTGGCGACATCTGCGGGTGCGGCCTCGATATGCATGCAGCCGCCGACCAAGCGCGCGCGTACCTGTGCCAGATCAAGATCGTGCAGGTAATCCTCGCAGGCGCGGATTAAATCGACCTTCTCGCGTGTAAGCTCCTCGCCCGTGGGGACGCGGGTGGCAAGACATGCTCCCGCCGGCAGGTTCCAAACGGGATAGCCCCATGCGCGCAGCAGCTCGCGCTCTTCGTCCTTGGTAAAGCCGACCTCCATAAGGGGTGAGCGTACGCCGAGCTCTTCTGCCGCACGCATGCCGGGGCGGTAGTCACCGCGATCGCTTGCATTGCTGCCATCGATGACGGTGGGAAAGCCGAGCGACTTGGCGTGGTTGACGATGGCGGTAAAGCCGGCGTGCTTGCAGTGGTAGCAGCGATTAGTATCGTTGCAGGCTACTTGGGGGAGCTGCAGCTGATCCACCGAAAGATTGAGCACGGGGAGCTTAAAATGCGGCCCCTCATTGGCCTGCCCATCAACGGACTGCTCAAACGAAGCCTGCTCGGGCGTGCCGATGAGCGGCGTGGTGAGATGGACGAGGAGGGTATTGGTAGGCATGATGCGGGCGCATACGGCGGCCAAAAAGCTGCTGTCGACGCCACCGGAAAACCCGATAGCCACGCGCCCGTATGCCAAAAGCAGCTGTTCGAGCGCCGATAGCTTGTCTTGAAGCTCCTCTGCGGGTGCCGTGGTGTCTAAAATCATGAAACGTTCCTTATCGTTGAGTACTCGATCGAAAACTATAATCCTAATGCGTTACTTGCCATAAGACTTCTATCTGTGTAACGAAAGTGCAATATGGCATATACGTTATATACAAGTTGCCAAATGCGGTAGAGTTGCAGCAACGCGACAGCGAGAGTCGATGGGGGACCGATATGATCAAGGCTGTTATTTTTGACATGGATGGAACGCTGGTCGATACCGAGCGTTTGGGGATTAAGGCCTGGAAGGCAGGCGCCGCTGAGCTGGGGCTCGCGATTGATGAAGCGCTGATCCATCAGTTTATCGGCCGCACGCTGCCCGATGTCATGGACATCCTTGATAAGCATTACGGCAGCCATGAAACCACCGAGGCGATCTATCGTCGCCACAAGGAGATTCGCGACGAGATGGTCAAGACCGAACTGGAACTTAAGGCCGGTGCCGCCGAGTGCCTAGACGAGCTGCTGGCTGCGGGCTATCACGTGGGTCTAGCGACGTCGTCGCGCCTCGTTACGGCCGAGCGCAACCTTAAGATGGTCGGTCTTTTTGGCAAGTTTGAAACGGTAACGTGTGGCGAGGACGTCGTGCACGGCAAGCCCGACCCCGAGATGTATCTGCTCGCCTGCGAGCGCGCGGGCTTTGCTCCCGAGGAATGTGCCGTGGTCGAGGATTCGCGCAACGGCTGCGTCTCGGGCATCACGGCCGGATGCCATGTCTTCGCCGTCCCCGATATCGTGCCGCTGCCGCAGGACGTGGTGGATGGCTGCGAGGCCGTGCTCGATACGCTGTTCGACCTGGCGGCGGCAATCAAGACTGTGCGCTAGAAAATTGCGGCGTTGAAACGAGCGATTGCTCACGTTTGCGCTTAAGCAAAAGGGGTCCGGCAATGGTCGGGCCCCTTTTGCTTAAGCGGCGACTTAGCATACTCGCGGGCGTGCTATAGATACGCACCGAGGTTGATGGCCGTGGCGTCGGTCTGGCTGCTTGCCTGGGTGCTGGCGCGTTCCAGTAGGAACGGACGTACCAGTTCTTGGCGGTTGATATCCTCGGCGGCGACTGCGGTGACGGTACGCGCTGCGGAGCCGACACGGATATGCTTGATCTTTGCCGGGGCCTTGTTCTCGATTTGCTCCATCAGCAGTTGGACACCCTTGCGGCCAATCTCGTAGCCCGGGGGCGCTACCGTAGTGAGCGGGACCGATCCGCTCCAAGCGAGCGGGTTGCCATCGCAGCCTGCTACGCGTACTTGCCCGGGGACAGAGATGCCCTTGTCGACCAGTGCCGAAACGACGCCCGAGGCCAACACATCGGTCAGGCCGACGACAAAATCGGGACGTTCGTCCGCGGGGCGCTCGGCGATTTGGGCACCGATGCCGTAGCCGTCGGCAGCGGTATTCCATTCGCCGGCGTCGATGACTTCGATCTTGATATCGGGGTGCAGGGCGAGCGCCTTATGAATGCCAAGGACGCGCAGGGTGAGTTGCATAAATGCTGCTCGGCCGACGACGACAATATGGTGCGCGCCGCGGGCGATGGCAAGTTCGGCAATGATGCGACCCTGGGCCTCATTGTCGGCCGCTACGTAGTAGCCGGGCTCGGAGCAATGGATGTCCAGATGGACGATCGGCACGGGCATCTTGGTCATGGCGGGGTGCCAGTCGGGGGATGCCATGGGCTGAACCATGACGCCGGACATCTGGGTGCCCATAAAGTAGCGCAGGTAATGATCCTCGAGAATATCGTCGTTATCGGCGTTGGCGATGAGCAAGTCGTAGCCGTGCTTGCGGGCCTCGTTGTGGGCGCCGCTGGCGATTTGGAGCGAAAAGCCGTGATCGAGACGGGGGAGCACCAGGCCAAAGGACTTGGTGGCGCCGCCCGCGAGCTGACGGGCGCTTTGGTTGGGCAGGTAGCCAAGGCGATTGATGGTCTCGTTGATGAGCTTGAGGGTCTCGGGGCGCAGCTTTTCGGGGTGGTTGAGCGCGTTGGAAACCGTGCCCAACGAAACCCCGGCCTCGCGCGCGACGTCGCTGATTTTTACCTTTGCCATAGCGGCCCCTTTGATGCGTTTCAAGTACAAGCCAGATTGTAGCATCCCAAACCTACCAAAAAGGGACAGGTTTATTTTGGCAGGTTTATCTGGGGAAACGCCGTTGCCAGCGCGACCACCACGAAGGGGGCAGGTACCTTTGTGGTGGTTTGGACCGGCTGGACGTGTGTGCATCGAGTGGTATCTAAGTTGAGATACCACCTCTGGTATATCAGCTTGCGTTTGCGTGAGTACAATACTCGAACGTTATGCGTCTCAGCGCCCCCTGTGCGTGGACGTTTTGCAGTCAAGCGGACGAAGGGATTTATCCTATGTGCGGAATTGTCGGCTACACCGGCTCTGATATTGCAAAGAACATCCTGGTCACGGGCCTCAAGCGTATGGAGTATCGCGGCTATGACTCCTCGGGCGTCGCGCTCGAGGTGGGCGAGGGCGCCGCGGCGCACCTCGATGTCATCCGCCGCGTGGGTAAGGTCGCGGGCCTGGAGAGCGAGCTTTCCAATATCGACAGCGACGCTACCTGCGGTATCGGCCACACCCGTTGGGCCACCCACGGCAAGCCCTCCGTCGTTAACGCTCACCCCCACACCAGCTGCGACGGTCGTATCGCCATCGTCCACAACGGCATCATCGAGAACTTCGCCGAGCTGCGCGAAGAGTTGGAGGGTCGCGGCCACCACTTTAAGAGCGAGACCGATACCGAGGTCTTCGCGCATCTGATCGAAGAGGCCTATGCCGAGACGCACGACCTGATGGCCTCCGTGCGCGAGGCTTGCACCCACGTGGTCGGTGCCTATGGTCTGGCCGCCGTGTGCGCTGACGAGCCCGGCGTGATCGCCGTGGCCCGCAAGGATTCCCCGATCGTAGTCGGTGTGGGCGAAACCGGCTCCTATGTTGCTTCCGATGTCATCGCGCTCATCGACGCCACCCGCGATGTCGTGGTGCTCGAGGACGGTCAGTTTGCCAAGCTCACGCCCGCAGGCGTCGAGTACACCGACGAGGCCGGCAACGTTATCGAGCCCAAGGTCACCCACATCGACTGGGACCTGGACATGGCAGAAAAGGGCGGTTATCCCGACTTTATGCTCAAGGAGATTCACGAGCAGCCGCGCGTTGTGCGCGACACGCTGGTTGGTCGTATGACGCCGGCCGGCGAGCTCGACATCGACGAGCTGGGCCTTTCGCTCGAGGAACTCAACGACATCGACCGCGTCTACGTGATCGCTTGCGGCACCAGCTATCACGCTGGCCTCATTGCCAAGAATCTCATTGAGGGCTGGGCTCGCATCCCCACCGAGGTGGAGGCGGCCAGCGAGTTCCGCTATCGCAACCCCATCATCACGCCGACGACGCTCGTCGTGGCCGTGTCCCAGTCGGGCGAGACGGCCGATACCCTTGCCGCCATTCGCGACGCGCGCATCAAGGGTGCCAAGGTCTTCGGCATCACCAACGTGGTGGGCAGCCCCGTGGCGCGTGAGAGCGACGGCGTCATCTACACCAAGGCCAACAAGGAGATCGCGGTCGCCTCGACCAAGAGCTTCATCGGCCAGGTCGTGAGCCTTACGCTTTTGGCCCTGCTGCTGGCGCAGGTCAAGTACCGCTTGACCACCAAGCAGGCGCGCATGCTGTTCCGCGAGCTTTCCGATACGGCCGAGCAGATCCAGTGGATTTTGGATACCCAAACCGAGGCCGTTCATGAGGCCGCCCTGCTGTGCAAGGACGCGCAGTCGGCGCTGTTCGTGGGCCGTGGCATGGGTGCCGCTATTTCCTACGAGGGCGCGCTTAAGCTCAAAGAGGTCAGCTACCTGCACGCCGAGGCCTACGCCGCCGGCGAGATGAAGCACGGCCCCATTGCCTTGATCGACCCGGGCTTCCCTGTCATCGCCGTGGCCACCAAGAGTGCCACCTACGACAAGACCGTGTCGAACCTCATGGAGTGCAAGGCGCGCGGCGCCAAGGTCATCGTCGTTGCTACCGAGGGCGACGAGGAAATCAACAAGATTGCCGACTGCATCATTCGCGTGCCGGCCGTCCGCGACGTGTTCAGCCCCATCACGGCGAGCGTCCCGCTGCAGCTGCTCGCCCGCGAGGTTGCCATCCTGCGCGGCTGCGACGTCGACCAGCCCCGCAACCTGGCAAAGAGCGTTACCGTGGAGTAGTTGGTTCCGCCATTCTGGCGACCAAGGCCCGGCTCCGTTGCAGCGGAGCCGGGCCTTGTTTCATTTGCCCAGATAAAACCTGCCAAAATGAACCTGTCCCTATTTGGCAGGTTAGCGGAGCTTGCTGGTCTCGAAGTACTCGGGGAACTGGTCCAGAACCTCGGTCTGGTTGCGGAACATCATATGCAGGTGCTTGCTGACCAAAAAGCTCGCTTCGATGGGGTCGCGACCGGCGATAGCGCGGCGAATCTGCTTGTGCTCGTTCACGATGTCCTGATTGTCGAGAACCTGCGTGGCGGCGCGCAGCCAGCGGAAGCGCTCCAGGTCGGCATTGGTCTCTTCGAGCCACGACCACACGGTGCTGCGACATGCGATGCTAAAAATCATGTGATGCATGAGGTTGTCGCTCAAAAAGAAGCCGATGCGATCCTCCTCGGCCATGGCCTTTTCCTGCAGCACGATGGCGCGGTCGAGCTGCTCGATGCCGGCCGACGTGGCGCGCGCACAGCACTCCACAATCACCTGCTTTTCCAGATGCTCGCGGATGTAACAGGCACTCTCGGCAAGGGTGAGGTTGATGGGCGAGACGTAGGTGCCGCTCTGGGGCACGGTGCGCACCAGGCCTTCCTGCGCCAAGCGAACCAAAGCCTCGCGCACGGGCGTGCGACCCATGTCCAGGTCATCGCAAAGCTGCTTGACGCCCAGCTTTTCGCCCGGCTTGTAGTCCAGGTAGACGATTTTGCGTCGAATGGTGTGGTAGGACTGGTCCTGTAGGCTCGTTTCCTGCTCGCCGACGTGCATCGATTCTTCCATAGCGCCTCGCAACTGTTCTATCAAACTCATATGTCAGTTGTTAATTATGCCGCGAATCAGCTCTCCGCGGTGGGCAATTCGGCTGTTGCCTGAGAACTATTGCGGCATCTTAGTCTGTGTTTGCGCAAGGCTGTGCTCAATGTTGCCGTATCATAAGCCGTCGCAAACGTGAAATAGAAAGAAGGAATCCCATATGCAACTGGCAAATATCGTTCGCGAGCGCTGGAAAGGCGTCTTGTTCTGCCTGATCATTGCCATTCCCGCGACGTTGCTCGGCAAACAAATTGAGGTGGTCGGCGGTCCGGTATTTGCCATCCTCTTTGGCATGGTCCTGGCGCTCGTCTTTCCCAGGAAGCGTCGCGAACAGCTCGCCGCCGGCGTCACCTATACGTCCAAAAAAGTCTTGCAGTACGCGGTTATCCTGCTTGGCTTTGGCATGAACCTCTCCCAGATTCTGTCCAAGGGCGCCCAGTCGCTGCCGATTATCGTGGCGACGATCTCGACCTCGCTTGTCATCGCCTTTGTGCTCTGTCGCGTCATGAACGTACCGGGTAAGATCGCGACGCTTGTGGGTGTGGGTTCGTCGATTTGCGGCGGTTCGGCCATCGCTGCGACCGCGCCTGTCATCGATGCCGACGATCGCGAGATTGCCCAGGCCATTTCGGTCATCTTCCTGTTTAACGTTATCGCGGCGCTCGTGTTTCCGACGCTCGGCGGCATGCTCGGGC
>CABSMZ010000022.1 GCA_902478875.1 uncultured Collinsella sp. | reverse complement strand
TATAAGAGACAGGAAAGACCGCCTGCATGCTAGAAACCTTGACGTTGCCGCCGCGCTCGCGCTCGAGCAGCGCCGCGACGTCGCAGGCAACCTCATAGCGCAGCGCGTCGCTCACGATAACGACCGTCGTTTTAGCAGAGCCCACAAAGGTGGGCAGCACATGCCAGTAGAACTCATCCTGCCGTTCGGGACCCTCGATGTAGCCGCAATCGGCCCACTCCCCTTGCGCAGCGGATGTCCAGCAGGCATTGGCATCGGCCAAGAACCAGTTACTGTAGAGATTCTCCGCCCAGTCCGCCACAGCGCGGGCAGGCTCCTCGAGCGTATCGCACTCGACGGAGCGCGCCCGCAGATACGCGGTGCACATATGGCGATAGGCAGCATCCATGGCATACCAATCGGACGAATAGGCATCCCACACCTGCTGGGACTGCGCCAGATGGAACCCGCCCGCGTGCGTCTGCCTAAACGCGCACATATCGGCCACAGCGACAAGCAGGTCAAAGTAGCTCTCGACACGACGGTACCAGCTTAGGTCGCAACGGCGCGCAGCAAAGGCACGCGCATCCTCAACACGGTCTGCACCTTGCGCAAACGAGCAGAACAGCTGCGAGAGCACAGCCTCATTGACGCACGGAAACACATCAAGCGAGGTCAGCACATCGATCGGCAAGGTCTCGAACCGTGCAAAGAGTCCGCGGGCGTCCTCAACCAAACGGCAAATCTCAAATAGGTCCTCGCTCGATGCCTGGGTATCGGCGGTCTGGTCCCACGTACGCACCGCCTCAAGGCAATAGGGCCCATAGGCGGGAGCCACATGGCTCTCAAGCCCCTTGAGCGCTCCCTCGGGAAGCGCGGTGGATGCCGCCGTAAGAAGCACATGGGATGCAAGCATAAGCAATGAGTCACGCTCGTAAAGCGGCCCATCAAACCCATAGCAACGCACGATGAAGGCAGAGAGCACATCACGCACGCAGTACTTGTCCACCAACTCGGCCAGCGCCTCGGGACCCTCGTGCAGCAGCATGGTCATACAGCCACGCAGCACAAACGCGGGGCGCGCGTCACCAAGCTCTTTACCGCCAAAAATCACCGTAAGGATGCCGAGTTCGATATCGGATGCGCCCGAGGCATGCGGAACACACGCGGCAAACTTAGCGCAGCGGGTCTTGGCATCAAAGAACGTCTTGTGCTCGCGAAGGCTCTCGCGCACGGCGTCGATATTCTCGATGCCCAGCTGATCGGCCAAAAGCGAAAGATAGTCAGCCTGGAACTGATCGGCATACAGCTCAACATCGGCAAGCCAATCACCCTCAAGCCTGCCGCGCGGGCAACGGCGATACAGCAAGATATCGCTCGCAAGGTCATCGCGGTTGATGAGCTTCTTGACGGCAAACATACGGCCCTCGCAGGCCTCAACAAAGCGCACCGGGCGCTCAAAGTCACCGTGAGCAGGCATTACGCCGGCATCGGCCCCCACGCCGTCGAAACCCTCGGCAGCCAATCGCTCAAACTCAGGAGCAAACTCGCCGTCCGCATCGTGCCAAACCACCACACGGCGGGGCATGCATGCGAGCAACGGCTGCAAAAATCGCAGCTTGAGCTGTTCTTCTACATCGATCTTGGGCATGAATATCCTTACCGTATCTGCAGTTACTTAATCTTTGCCAGCACATCCTGAAACTTGGCGTAGTTGACCTTGACGCCGTCATCCAGGTCGATCTTAATCATCTGGTCTGCCAAGTGGTGCAGCTTCTCCTCGTAGCCAACGGTCTCTTTGAGCTGGTCGTTGAGCTTTTTGACGCGCTTGTCCAAGCGCACGCGCTCGCCGCGCTCGGCACCAGCAAGGGCATCGTTGGCATAGCCGATCTGGGCACGGTAGCGCTCCTGCTGCTCATGCACATAGTCGGTGCGGATGCGAGCCAATAGGTCAGGCTGGTAGCGATGCATGTAAACAAGACACTTGAAACCGTTCTTCTTACCGCTGTCGAACAGCCAGTAGATGGGGCGTTTCTTATAGGTCTGGCAGTGGTCCTTAAAAAAGTCCTTCAAAAAGTAGGTGCGAATCACCTCGCGCGAGGTACCCTTGCCGCCGAGTGCCTCGGCAATAAAGGTCAGGTTCTGCTCAAGCGTCTCCTCGCCATACACGGTGCGCACAAAGTCGATAAAATAACGCACGATGTCGTCGTCAAAGTATTCGTCATCGGTGATAGGCAGCACGTTATCGCTATCTGGCATAAAGGTCACGTTCTCGGGATCGGGCATCTTGGCCAGATAGTCAGAGACCGTGGCACCCTGGTCGGCCAGAACCAGACCGTCCACATCCAGCGAATAGCGACCGAACATACAGCCCACGGCATAGCTCATGAGCGAGGTAATCTCATCGCGCTTGGTGCGCACATACTTGTTGCCCTTGTAGCTCTCGGGGATCTCGTCGGCGGTGTCGAAAATGCGCGCCACCGACACGTACTTATCCTCGACCTCGATAGGCACCTCCCCCTCCATGTTGTAGATCTTGGCAAAGATTCGGTTGAGCTCCTCCTCGTTAGCGCGAAGCTGCTCAAAGCGAGCGTTAACCTCGGCTTTGCGAGCCTCGTATTTATCTTGAAGTAAAGTGGCCATATTTGACCGCCCTTTCTTTGTTGAAAAGTGCGGCTACGCAAATTTAAAATTTGCACTAGCCAGCTAAACAATTAACAGATTTAAATTCTTTACGGATTAAAGCGCGTCGTTTATTAATTCCCTAGTGTTTGTTGCTCTTTCTATGAATGAGCTTTTCAAATTCGCCTCTGCCAGCGTCCTTAAAATAAAAACGAGCGTCAATATCAATCGCCTTTATCCAGTCGGTAAACGCCTTTTGAGGCAGAAGCATCATGGCAGTCGTTTTTCCACTTGAACCACCAGCTTTATCCTCGAGAAGCATCATTCCATTAGGGAAGTAATACGTACACCCATGTGCAAGTGAATTGCGGATATGAGTTAGTAAAGTCATTCCTTTACCTGAGTCTTTAGGTTCGGGACCCTTGCGACCAGAGATTGTATAAGGTTGAATACAGAGGACCCTCGGACTAACGATATCAATCGGAGCTTCAATCTCTTGTTTAACTCCATCAGCCGACTTTTGATTTACAGTTGTTTTAAATCCATATTCCTCAATCACATCTCCAAGATTATCAGCCATAAGTAATTCACGCTTCCCGGAAGGCACCCCTTCATACTCAAGAAGAGTATCGAATGGCAATTGTTTCAATCCATAATCAGAGGCGGTTCTTCTTTGAGAAGCAGAGTTAGCTACAGATTTAGTCACAAAGAAATCCCAAATAGAAGAAATCTCATCCGGAGTCCAATAGCTAGATTCATGCAGAGACATATGAAATGAAGATATACAGGCTTTGTCCATAACCAGCACCTACACCAAAGGGTTATGTTTGAAATCCCAAGAGGTTTCAAACGAATCCCAATCGGTTTTTGATAGTTCGCGGCACGAGTCGACCATGTCGTTGACCAACGGCTCCTGTTCCTCGTTCTGAATGATCGGGTAGGTTGCGATTTGGCCTACCTCGAAATTAAGCGTCGGCGAGAGCATGCTTGCGACACGCATGATCACGGAGCTGTTACAAGCTCCCTGGAGATACTTGAGTGACTCCTCGTCGCTAAAAACGCTCGTGCCCGCCACATCAAAGATATGCCCGGCAGGCTTAAAACGAAACGCAATGGACCCGCTTGAAATCTTCGACCAGGTAATCGATGGGCTAAAGAAGCAGTTTGTATTCTGTGGCCTGGAAAGCAATCTACCATTCTGGTCTTTGTAATTACGGATCTCCTGTCCGTCATTCTCCCAGTTAACAACTGAGCTATTATTTCCGTACCATTTGCGGAAATCGCCGCCCTTGTTGTAGGGGAACCACTTGCAAGCGCTTTCAATCGACTCTTGAATAGATCCACAGGAATAGACGCTCTTGCAATCATCGACTTCCCACCACTCGCGAACGAAACGAGCGTTCTCGCCAGTAGCAAGCCCTTGGCGCGGCTTGCCATACTCACTGAGCTGTTTTGCGTTTCCAAACGCATCCAGAAGAGCGTCACTGGCCCAGTAGGCTATGGGGGTGCCGGGGATTTGTTTGAAGGTGTCGGCGTCGCGGCGATAGAACCAGCCGCAGTCGGGGTTTCGGATCGCCTCGAGCAACTTGAGACGCTTCGCCTCGCTGCCGTTGATGTCGACGAGGCGAACATAGGCACCCTCGCATGCCGCGCGGCCGTTGTAGATGACGTCGGCAGTCACATTGACGACCTCACCACCGATGGCATCGAACGCACGAGGTCCCAGATGGGCCATGGAAACGATTGTCTTGTTGTCGATAACCTTGGCGCGCATCTTCTCAAAGCTGCCCAGGAACATCCAACTCTGCATGGTAACCATTGCGGCGTAGCCCTTATCCTCGACAAGGTTAAAACCGCGCTCGATAAAGCACGTGCAGAGGTCGCTCTTCACGTCGGGGTAGTTCTTCTTGATCCACTTGCTCATGAATGGATTAAAGCTGCTGCTGCCCATATACGGAGGATTCGCAACGGTGCAGGTAAAACGACGGGACAGCTTCTCGCAGATGGCGGCAGCGCTTTCGAGCTTAGTTTTGGCCGTAGCGGCAAAAAGGTCATCGGAACAACTCGCGGTGGCAGCCTTGAGCTCGTCGATCTCGTCCTCTGAGGGATTGAGCAGCGAACCAATCTCGCCCAAATGACTCAGCTCCTCGGCGAGCTTCTTGTTACCCGGCAGCTCGTCCTCCCCTAGCGGGATGCTCGAGAGCACGGTAACGTCGGCGCGAACGCCACGCCTAAAGAAGCGACGGTCGTGCTCGCGGGCGCACATGGCAAGCGCCAGCTCCGCGATCTGTGCCGCGCGGGAATCGATTTCCATACCTGCAAGGTTTTTAGTAAGAATGAACTCGGGAATCTCGCGCTCACGATAGCCGCGCTCCTCGTACATATGGAAGAGCAGCTCAAACGCATAGACCAAGATATGGCCCGATCCGCATGCGGGGTCGCAGAGGGTTATCTCCTCGGGACTCGAAATGCGAATGAAGTCCTCGTGCTCAGCATCGGGCTCGATGTAATACTCCATGCGCTCGCGTAGCGAACTCCCCGGATTGTTGAGCATCCACAGACGGCCGAGCGAGTTCTCGACCATATAGCGCACGATCCACTCGGGGGTGAAGAGCTGCGTGGCGGGCGCGATGTCCGCCGCCGCTGCCTTGCGCTTGGACTTGAAGAACTCGTCTTTAACGTCAGCATTGTAGTACTGATACATCCAGCCCAGAACGGTCACGCCCTCGCGCCAGTCCTCGTCAGTGAGGACGGCATTGAGTTTGCCCACCACACTGTCAGCCATCATGAGGCCCTGAGGCAACAGCAGCTCCATGGCTCCGCCCACGCGTTCAAAGACGCCCGGCAGGCAATCGGCAAGCTCCTCGCACTGAGCAACAAACAGGTACCGCCACAACGGTTCATCCAAGCCCGCCATCTTGAGCTCGGCTATGCGATCGGTATCGGCCGTCGTTATTTCCACGTCAAGTGCGTTCTCCACGGCCTCGCTGCCATGGCTGCCGTCCGCACGACTCAGCATGCGCATACGGCTGGGGAGCCATCCGCGTGCATCCATAAAGCGAATGGCCACGATGCGGTTGAACCAGGTGTAGGCCGCTCGGTCGCGCAGCGCCTCGTGACCCACCTCTGTCTGTATGCGCAGCAGCTCGTCACGCTGCTCAACCTCAGCAGGACTTAGGGGCAGGCCGTTGACGGTCTCGGACCCAACGGGCGAAGGTGCAGGTTCGGTGATGCCGTAGCGCACCATCTGTGCCTCCACGCCTTTGATGAGCTCTGTACGGGCCCAGGTGCAGAAGCTCTTAAGAGCAGAATCGTTCATGGTTGATGAGCCTTTCTAAACGCCATAAGCCACCGGTGCTCGCTTTGGCACCGGTGGCTCCGCGAGTTAGTTGATACGAATCTCGTCGTTTGCAGCGAGTTCCTGCATAAGGCGAGAGCGCAGGTCGTCCACGTAGCGCTCCACGTCCTCTGCGGACAAGAGACGACTCGGCTTGGCCAGATCGGCGCGGCGCACGGTCTTGATCTTGCGCTGGGGCTTAGACGCGGGCACGGGCGCAGACGATGCGGCGCCCTTGTTGGAGATCTTCTTGACCACCTCACCCGTACTCGTGACCTCGGTGGTGCGGCGCTCGTTGTCCATTCGCATGCGGGCCTCATCCACGGCGTCGTATATCTTGTTGGTTGCAGCAACGATCCAGTTTTCCCAGTTTGCCGCGAGGGCGTTAAGCTCGTTGAGGCTCTGGACGCCATGGGCGCGGTTCTTGAACGACTCATACCTGGTGTTGGCGTCCGCGATGGCATCCTTGGCCTGCTTGACAAAACCTTCTTGGCTCTCGGCCTGCTTCCGCAAATCCTGCAGGTCGTTTTCGATACGACACAAGAACTCGTTGCGGCGAATGCCCAGGTGCTTTTTGATGTCTTCCTCGACGGGTACCATCAACGGCTGAATGTCTTTAATGCGGCCGTAGGGCTTTGGGTCTTTGAGGATCTCGCGTACCTTTGCCACGTTCTCCACCGCGTTGGGAATGTCATCGGAGGCATACTCGATGCCCTCGGTGCGGCTCAAGAAATCCTTGGCGTGGTCAAACGCTGTTCGTTGGTTGGACTCGAAAAACTCAACCACCTTGTCAAAGTCTTCCTTGGCATCGAGCAGGCGGTCCTCGTGCTTGGTGAACGTGGTCAAGAACGCCTCGGAATCGCTCTGGTCCTTAAGAACGTCGACCACCTCCGAGCGCATCTTCTCGCACTCGTCCTCACCGGGATACGGGTAGGCCGGCATGATACCCGTGTAGTAGTCGCGTGCCATGGCGACGCACACCTCACGCAAGCCCTCAAGGCGCTCCTTGAGCTCGGCCACGAGCTTATCCTCGTTGGAGGGCACGGTCTTGAGATCAAACAGGTCACGCATAAGCTCGCCCGTGGCGCGCAGCAACCGGTCGCTCATGCGCACGCGCAAGCGCACCTGGGCCTTATCGGCATCCTTACGCAGGAGCGACACCATGCGGCTGTCGTTAGCTTGAACCGTCTGACCGCCAAACAGCACCTGCGCGCGCTGCTCCACTACAAGCTGCGCCACCACATTTGCGATGTCAACCTCGCGCCAGCCATAGGGCTTTTGCTGGTACCTGCGCTGGATATCGCCCATAGCGGTATCCAGGTGGCGCTGGTGCTGAACTTTGAGGTAGTCCTCGACCTCCTTGAGCGCACGCGTGTTGCCCGCGTCCATGCCAGCGAGCCCCGCTTGAACGTTGCCCGCCAGAGTGGAGCGGATATCGGAATCGCTCGTGACCGGCGCGCCGATATAGTCGGCCTTTTCAAAGACCACATCGCACAGCTGCACCAGCACTTGCTCAAAGACCTGAGCGGGTTTGGCCGCGCGGACCTCAATTATGCGGCCGTTGACCGCGCAACGTGCATGGAGTACGGCCTCGCTCAAAAGGACATCGGCCTCTTTCTCGTTATAGGCTGCCTCGCGCATCTTGGACTCGACGATCTGGCGCGTACTCGGCTGAAGCTCCTGGAGATTTCGCGTCTTGGCGTACTTGCGGATCTTGGCGGCGTTGACGAGCGTCTCCCAATAATCCGCCTCGTCGCTCAAAGCCACGATGGCTTTGCCCGAAGAAGCCAAGGCCAGCTCGGTATCGTCCGCACGGCCCAGATCGCTCGCCATAGTCGCCACGCAAAGCTCCATGCCGCCCATGCTGGCACCGTGGATTGAGCCGTCCACATAGCGGTCAAACGGAAAGTCGTTGGCCCCGCGGTTGAGTTTACGCGCGGTGTAGATGCTGTCGAACAGGCGCTTTTTGATAGACTCGATCACCTGCGTGTTATCGACCGGAGTGCGTGCGATCTCCTGCGCTATCTCCTGCTCCTCGTCGGTGAGGAAGCTATAGGCATCGCCCTGGCGTGCCACGTAGTTCTCGCGCTCCAGGCGGGCAAGGGACTCCTTGACGCGGTCCTTGAGGGCGCGCATGTCCACGTCGAGGCCGTCGATCATGAAGATGGAGATGTTCTCGACCGTGGCCTTAACGTAGCCGATGTAACGAATCAGGTACAGGAGCTTGAGCACCTGAACGTCGTAGGGTTCAAGGCCCTTTGCGTCCTCGGCCGCACGGACCGCGCGGTCGACCACCTGGTTGATGCCGTGCTCAAGGTCTTTGGAGATAGTGTCGAAGAAGCGCCAGAACGGCACGAGTGCACCGGTCTGGTCATACTGGATGGCCTGAGCGCTCTCCTGAAACGCGCTCAGCATGGAGCGCTCGCCCGTTGACATGTGCTTGGCCTTGACACCGTGCTTGCGCACCTCGGTCATCACGTCGGGCAGGAGCTTAAACTGGTAGCCCACAAACGGGTAGCTGGCCACAAAATCCTTGGAGTTGGCGTAGCCGGCAAGGTCGGAGCGCGAGCCACCCTCAAAGGTAAAGTTGTTTTTAAGCACGGCGGCGTCTTGCTCGTAGACCTGTGCAAGCATATCGGCCGCCGGCGCGGTCTTCTCGAGCACACGGCGTTGGATGACCTCGTCCACGCTGGAGCTGGAGAGCGAAAGGCGGGTATTGAAGCGGCCCTGGATCTTTGAAAAGTCGTTGCCCACGGGCAGGCTCAGGTTGTCGATGGCCTCCTGGCTCGTAACCATCACCCACACGCGGCCACCGCAGGCGGCACCCAGCTCCTCGACGATGGTCTGAAGGCTCAGCATAAGGCTTGGGTCCTTGTCGTTTGTAATAAACTGACCCACCTCGTCGACCATAAAGAGCAAACGGAAGTTGCCGCCGTGGGCCGCTGCCTGAGCGTCTACGTAGTCCTTGACCTTTTTGGCAAAGACATCGGGGGCCAAAACCTCGTCCTCAGAACCCTCGAGCCAGTTCCATGCGGCCTTTTCGCTCATGCCGAGCACGCTCTGCAGCACCTCGACCACGTCGTCCTCAAAGTAGCTGTAGGTGTCGCGGGTCTGGAGCCAGGACTCGCCGTTCACGCGCTCAAAGGCCTCGCGGAACTCCTGGGTCTTGCCCAGGGAATCGATGTAGTCCTCGAGCTTTGCAAGCTTGAGGTCCTCGCCGTAGAAGCCGCGCGCCTCGTAGAACATGCGCTCAAAGCCGCGAAGCAGCGCCGTGGGAGCCGTATCGCCCTGCTTCCACTGGCCCGCCTTGCTATCGATGTTAAAGAGGATGGCCTGCGTGGGCACCGAGCAGGCGCGCTCCATGGCAGCCGCGACCATGGGGTCGACGATCTTGCCGTCAAAGTAGCGGATGGCGCTCTTACCGCCGATCTGGCGATTCTCGAGCAGGTAGCTCAGCATCTTGAGGAAGTGCGATTTACCGGAACCGAAGAAACCACTGATCCACACGCCGATCTTGTCGGTGCGCGCATCGATGGCATCGCCGTAGGCCTTGAAGAACGTGGCAAAGTGCCTCTGCAACTCGCGCGTCACCACGTACTCGTCAAGCTCTTGGCGGATGGACCCATCTTTTGAATCCTGGACCTTGACCACGCCGTTGATGGAGCGGTTGATGTCTTTTGCAAAGAGGTCGCGAATGATTGTGTTGTCCATGGGTGCTCCTTTGGGTTTGGGAACGTTATGGCATAGGGTTGTTACCGGCGGCAGGGACATGCCTGCGGGGAGCCGTGCTTACGAGATATCGATGGCGCGGTAGTAGTTGTCGGCCGGCAGACGGTTAAAGAGCTGGAAAGAAGAGCCGTTGAAACTGCCCGGATAGGCGGCGACCACAGGCACCTCATCAAAATCCGCAAGCATGCAGTGGAGAAGCGTGTGCATGCGAAAGAACGGGAAGACCTCACCTGCACCGGTGAGGAGAATGACGTCTCCGGGCGCGAACGGCTCGGTCTGCTCAAGGATGTACGCGGCAACTTTCTCGGGCGAGGCGAACTTGGCCACGTCCTCGAGCACGCGCTGGGTACCGCGGCGCTCCTCTTGGCGCGGGATAGCCTTGAGGACCCGGCGCTTTTCGAGAATTGCCAGCACGGCGTCGTAGAGGTTCACGACCTTGAGCGTGCACGGAAGCTTGTCGGCCTCGGCATCGCGTGAAAGGGCGTCAAATAATGCACGCGCTTCAAACTCCAGCGCGGGGTCATAGCAAAAGGTGTGGAAGCCGATCTCATTGCCTATGCCCTTGTTGGCCAAAAAGTCCTCGCTGCACAGGCACTCGCGCAGAAGCTGCGCGCGGCGCTCAAATTCCTGACGGGCATGCTCGGAGCGGACATGCGCCGCCACGACGCTCTTACGGGAATGGATGCCGATATTGGTGGTGAGATCGGTCGCCGGGGTGATAGCAGGGTCGGCGGCGCTGTTGACGGGAGCCACGCTACATCACCACCCTGCCGGTAAGGGCCGCGATAAGCGACTGCTCGCCCAGCTGAACCAAGGCTCGCTCGACATCGGAATCGAGGAAGAGTGGTGACAGGCGCTCGGACTCCGGACCCATACCCTCGCCGATAAGACCGGCGTGGCGGAGCGTCTGGCGAAGCGAGCCCTTAATGCGCTTGACCGTGGCCTCGGTCCAGCGGGCCGCGTCCGGATACTCCGTGGTAAAGCGCGTCATAAAGGCGTTGAGGTCAACCGCCGTAAAGGCATAATCGAAGTTTTGTAGGCGCTCCCCTATCTCGACGAGCACGAGCTCGCGCACGATATCGTAGCGGCAGATCATGCTGTAGAAGATGGCCTGGTCCGCCTGCGTAGGAGTGCCGGATGCCATGAGCCTGGTTAGGGATGACGCAGCCTCGACGGCGGTTTTGGGGTCGATGCCGCGCGCGGCGCATACGGCGTCCGTGGGCACCATGGCGTCAAGGCGGCGAAGGCACACGGTTGCGCGGTTGGCGACCATGCGCTCCGTGGGATATTGAAAGAGGTTCTCGCTCTTTACGCGTACAATGACCTGCTCGTTGCTTGCGCCCTGCATGCGAAGGGCAGCGACGATGTGCATCTCATGCGGGAGGAATTGCTCGCGGGTGAGCCCCCCCCCCCCGAACGCTTTTTGTGGTTACATCCACAGTACACGCTCCAAGGGTGTCAAAGGCTGTCACAAGTGCGCCGCAACCCGGCAGGCAGGCGCGGCGCACATGACAATAATCATACCTGTTGGTAAAAAAGTTACCACGCCCAGAGTGTCAAATGTTGAGCAATAAAATTAAATCCGGTTAACGGTCATTTTCGCAGCTTAGAAACTTTAACGAGGTCGCCCCAAATCACACTTGCCAGACAACCGCGCTTACGAATGCAGGCACGCACACGCCCAACGCCACCCTCCGCTACACTCAACATAGAGTTATACATATGATTCTATGTAAGGAGTTTCATATGCCTGTCGTAAAGCCTATTTCTAATCAGACGCGCGCGCTAACTACCATTCAGGAACGCGAAGATCACATTCAACGTACCATCGCTCATGGTTATGACGACCTCACCAACGGTCGTGTGCGCCCCTGGAAACAAGCGAAGGCCGAGACGGATCGGATGCGAGCCTCGAGATAAGCCCTCCCCCATGTAACCATCCTGTAAATCATAGCGGCGCACTCGGGTTTTGCTGTGATGCGGTCGCGCCTGGCGCTCCACTGTGCTAAAGTATCCCGAACGTCCAAACGACTACAAGGGGGAACTAGAAGATGGCACGTGTGCACAACTTCTCAGCTGGCCCGGCCGCACTGCCTACAAGCGTGCTCGCCGAGATCGCCGACGAGATGATGGACTACCGCGGTTGCGGCATGTCCGTGCTCGAGATGAGCCATCGATCTAGCATGTACCAGCAGATCATCGACGACGCCGAGGCAACCCTGCGTCGCCTGCTGAGCATCCCCGACAACTACCGCGTCCTGTTTTTGCAGGGCGGCGCCACGCTGCAGTTTGCGGGTATCCCCATGAACCTCATGCGCCGCGGGCGCGCCGGCTACATCGTGACCGGCAACTTTGCCAACAAGGCGTACAAGGAGGCCGCCAAGTACGGCGAGGCCGTGCTGCTCGCGAGCTCCGAGGGCACCAATTTCGACCGCATACCCACCATGGCCGACATCAACGCGCGCATTGCCGCCGAGGCCACAGGCGACGGGCTCGACTACGTCTACATCTGCCAGAACAACACCATCTTTGGCACCATGTACCACGAGCTGCCCAACTGCGGCGACGTACCGCTGGTCGCCGATGTCTCGAGCTGCTTTTTGTCACAGCCGCTCGACGTTGAGCGCTACGGGCTCATTTACGCCGGCGCGCAGAAAAACGCCGGCGCTGCGGGCGTGACTGTGGTCATCGTGCGCGACGACCTCATCGCAGATGGCCCAGCCTTTGCGCAGACGCCGCAGTACCTGGACCTTAAGGCCCAGGCCGCCAAGGGTTCCATGCTCAACACGCCCAACACCTTTGGCATCTACGTGTGCGGCAAGGTGTTCCGTTGGGTTGAGCAGACCGGCGGACTTGCCGCCATGGCCGAGCGCAACTGGACCAAGGCTAACCTACTCTACAACCTGCTCGAGCACAGCGAGCTGTTCCATGGCACCGCGCAGGCCGACAGTCGCTCCATCGCCAACGTCACCTTCCGCACCGACGAAGCCGAACTCGACGCGGCCTTTGTCGCAGGCGCGGCCGAGCACCAGATTCAAAACGTCAAGGGCCATCGCCTGGTGGGCGGTATGCGCGCCAGCGTCTACAACGCCGTAACCATGGAAGATGTGCGGGCACTGGCCTCGTACATGAAGGACTTCGAAGCGCAGCATAGTTTGAGTCCGCGATCTAACTAGCCCGCAACGTGCGGGCCGACCAGCCACTTCAAACCACCTGTTTAAACCAAACCTGCTAAGGAGTTTTTCCATGCGTAAGATTAAGACCATCGACGACATCACCAAGGACGGCAAAGTCGAGTTTGGCGAGGGCTACGAATTTGTGAGCACCGCCGAAGAGGCCGACGCCATCCTGATGCGCTCGACCGACCTGCACGGCTACGAGCTGCCCGAGGGCATCCGCGCCATCGCCCGCTGCGGCGCCGGTGTCAACAACATCCCCGTCGAGGAGTACGCCAAGAAGGGCGTCGTCGTCTTTAACTCCCCCGGCGCCAACAGCAACGCCGTCAAGGAGCTCGTCCTAGGCATGCTGGTGCTCTCGAGCCGCGGCGTGGTGCAATCAATGAACTGGGTGCGTGACAACGCCGACGACCCCGAGATCCAGGTCGACGCCGAGAAGGCCAAGAAGGCCTTTGTGGGCCGCGAGCTCAAGGGCAAGCGCATCGGCGTCATCGGTCTGGGCAACGTGGGATCCAAGGTCGCCAACGCCTGCGTCGATCTGGGCATGGACGTCTACGGCTACGATCCGTTCATTTCCGTCGAGCACGCATGGGTGCTGAGCCGCGAGGTGCAGCGCGTGGGCACGCTCGAGGACCTCTGCCGCGGCTGCGACTATCTCACCGTGCACGTGCCCAGCAAGGCCGACACCATCGGTATGATCAGCACCGAGCAGATCAACCTGCTGGCCCCGGGCGCCGTGCTGATCAACTACGCACGCGAGACCATCATTGACGAGGACGCCGTTGACGCCGCACTGCGCGAGGGCAAGCTCAGCTGGTTTAGTTGCGACTTTGCCACGCCCAAGACCGTCAATATGCCGAACACGTTTATCACCACGCACTCGGGCGCCGGCACCGGCGAGGCCGAGGCCAACTGCGCCGACATGGCCATCAGCGAGCTTAAGGATTACCTGGAGAACGGCAACATCGCGCACAGCGTCAACTACCCCGCCTGCAGCATGGGCAAGGCGCGCGCCGCGAGCCGCATCGCCTGCCTGCACGCCAACGTGCCCAACATGATCGGCCAGATCACGGCCATTCTCGCCAAGGACAACGCCAACGTGCAGCGTATGACCAACGAGTCCGCTGGCGAGAACGCTTACACCATGTTCGACACCGACGAGCACCTGGACAGCAGCACCATCGAGGCGCTCAAGCAGATTCCGTCGATGTATCGCGTGCGCGTGATCAAGTAGCGCCGGCTGATCTGACGGGCAGTTCCCCATGTGGCCTGCCCGTCACTGACATTGAATGCCCACGGGGGCGCCTTTCGCACGAGAGGCGCCCCCGTTTTTGTGAGCGCTCCATTAAATGCACCGAGCCGCTTCTTGGCATACAATCTGTATGTTGACCTAACTATCTGTGAGGTGCCTATGGTTGATACAGATTTTGCTTGGCGGCTTACGCAAGGGCTCGTGCGGATCGACAGTTCCGACCCAGGTGCGTATGAGGGCGAGATTGAACGCTATATCAAAGCGTTGGTTGAGGAACGGTTGGCGCAGCTGAGCCATCCGGTACTCGATGCCGTGCAGGTTGAGGAACTCGAGGTGCTGCCCGGGCGCCGCAACCTTATGGTCACCGTGCCGGGACTGAGCGACGAGCCACGGCTCGTCTATATCTGCCATATGGATACCGTTACGCTGGGCGATGGCTGGGACGCGGACATTCCGCCGCTCGGAGCGATCGTGCGCAACGATAAACTCTATGGCCGCGGCGCCTGCGATATGAAGGGTGGCCTGGCCTGCGCCATTGCCGCACTGGTCCATACACTCGAGCGCGTGGCGGCAGAAGGCGAGCTGCCCCGCCGCGGCTTTTCGCTCATCTGCTCGGTCGACGAGGAGGACTTTATGCGCGGCTCAGAGGCCGCGATCGATGCCGGCTGGGTCGGCTCGCGTGAATGGGTGCTGGACACCGAACCCACCGACGGACAGATCCAGGTGGCGCACAAGGGGCGTACGTGGTTCGAAATTGAAATGACTGGCGTGACGGCGCATGCGAGCCAGCCCTGGAAGGGCGCGGATGCCGTCGCCGCCATGGCCGAGGTCGTGTGTTCGCTCCGTCGCGCGTTTATGGCGCTGCCCGCGCACGATGAACTGGGGCCTTCGACCATCACGTTTGGCCAAATCGAGGGCGGATATCGCCCCTATGTCGTGCCCGACCGCGCCAAGGTCTGGGTCGATATGCGCCTGACTCCGCCGACTGATACGGCCGTCGCGAAGCGCATGGTAGAGCAGGCCATCGCCGGCGCCGAAGCCGCGGTCCCCGGTTGCCATGGCAGCTACACCGTGACGGGCGACCGCCCCGCCATCGAGCGCGACCCGAACTCTCCCCTTCTAGCAGCGCTCAAGCGTGCCGCCGATGACGTGACGGACGCGGACACGACCGTCGGCTTCTTTACCGGCTACACCGACACCGCCGTCATTGCCGGCAAGACAGGTAACCGCAATTGCATGAGTTACGGTCCCGGGTCGCTCGCGCTCGCGCACAAGCCCAACGAATATGTGTCCCACGCCGATATCGTTCGCTGCCAGAACGTGCTCATCGCGCTCGCCGATAACGTGCTCTGGGACGCGAATGGGCAAGTTGGGGCATAATAAGCCGCGAACAAACCGACTCGTGCGTTAGGACCGCCCATGAAAGCACTTCCGTTTCCCTGCATCCGCCCGGCTCAGGACCGCGTGCTCGAGGCGCTGCCTGCAATGGGCAGCATCCTGAGCGGCAACGATGCTCTGCGCGGAGCCATTGCCGATGGTCTGATGCTCAAGGACCCGGGTGCGGCGTATTACGTGTACGAATGCTCGGGCGAGCCGGGACGTGTGACGGGTGTCGTGGCGATCTGCCCGACGAGTGTACTTGCGGGCGGCAAGGGCGATGCCAGCGCCGACGTGGCTGCCGCCGCGCGCGCGATCGCCGAGCTCAAGGTGCAGCCGCGCCCCGTGTCGCTCGCCTACGAGGCCTCGCCCGTCATGGATATCATCCTGGGCGCCGCCAAAGAGGGCGCGTCGCTCTACGCCGTTACCGACCCCGCGGGCATTACGCACCGCGCGTGGGAGGTCAAGCGCGAGGATGCCGTCGGGGCCATCCGCGCTATGCTCGACCAAGCAACAGAGCCGGCACTGACCGACGACCCCGCCTACGCGGCCGCTCTGACCGGGGCGTCGCAGCTGCTGGCCGATGAGGCCCGTGCCGCCGGAACGTACACCGGCAAGGAGCCGTTCAACTTTACCGTTGCCGTGCTCTTCCCCGCCGCGCAGGTCAGCGGCGCCGCGCCGCAAGTTCCGACAGGTCTGCTCACGCACCAGGTCGCGCGGTTCTAGCAAGACCAGACCGCCCAGCACAAAAATCGGCAGCTCAACAAACAGGGGGCGGAGATGCAGCAGGTACATGCATCTCCGCCCCTTTTGCGTCGAGAAGTATGCCGGCGACCCGTGCCGCCGCGCTCGCGTTATCCGCGCTGCGGGCCTGCTGCCGCCACAAGTGGTTCAAGCCCCAGCTCGCGCGCGTAATCCTCCTGCGTAAAAATCTCAACCAGTTCAAACGTATCCGTCGCATCATCAAACGCAAAGTGCAGCACCGAGCAGTTGCCTGGCACGCGGTCGCGCTCATCGGCCGCCGCGCCCTTCACATGGTCCATGAACTCCTTGATAGCCGAGCCGTGGCTCACCGCGAGCACGCACTCGTGGTCCGGGCGACGCATAAGATCGGTCAACGTCGCCACCATGCGCTCGCGCACCTGCATCTGGCCCTCGCCGCCAAACTGGCGATAGAAGTCGCGCCACGGGCGCTCGGGCATGAGCATCACGCGCTCGGCCTCAAAGTCGCCAAAGAACCACTCACGCAGGCCGTCCAGGCGCTCGTACGCCAAGCCCGGCCACAAGTTGGCGATAGTCTGCTCGGTGCGATGAAGCGTGGAGGTGTAGGCATGATCGGGCTCAATGCCGCGCGCACGTAAAAACATGCCGGCGCGCGCCGCCTGGTCGCAACCCAACTGCGTAAGCGGCGAGTCACTCCACCCCTGAATGATACGCTTGAGGTTGAATCTGTCTCTTATACAC
>CABSMZ010000021.1 GCA_902478875.1 uncultured Collinsella sp. | reverse complement strand
GCATCTACTGCGGCCTAGCGCTTGCTGGTATGCAGCTCGGCACGGTTATGCCCGACGCCACCAACGGCGCCGCGATCCTTGCGCGTTCGGCGTCTTTGCACTTTGGCCTTGTCGGCACGGTCGTGGTCTTTGCGATCTTTTTCCTCGCCTGCATGAACGTGTGTATTGGCCTTATCAGCTGCTGTTCGCGTTACTTCTGCGAGACGTATGTGGTCGAAGGGGGAGCGGAGGCTTCCGAGGAGGCCATGCGCCGTCCCTTTGCGATGTTCGCCTTTGTGTTCGCGGCGTTTTCGTGCGTGCTCTCCAACGTGGGTCTCGACGTGATCCTTATGTTCTCGGTGCCTATGCTCAATGCCCTGTATCCCGTTGCCATTGTGCTGGTACTTATGGGCCTGGTGCACGGCTTTTGCGACGCGCATCCGCAGGTGTGGGTCTGGGTCGGCGGCGTTGTCGCGGTACAGAGCGTAATCACTTCGGTCCGCGATGCGTTCTTTGCTGGCGCGTGGCTGCCGTTCGATGCGTTGCCGCTGGCAGATATCGGCGCTGCGTGGGCGCCGGTTGCTGTGGTCGCGTTAGTGATTGGTCTGGTTCATAGCCAGTTTGTCGCACATTCGAGGAGCTAGGGTTTCTGCGCTTGCACAGGCGGGGAGTCTCCCCTATAATTTCCTTCGCTTTGGGACACGCAAGGTTTAGACCTTAGCTGCTCAACACCTTCGGGACGTGGCGCAGTTTGGTAGCGCGCCTGCTTTGGGAGCAGGATGTCGCAGGTTCAAATCCTGTCGTCCCGACCATATCTTGCGGGCGTAGTTCAATGGTAGAACCCCAGCCTTCCAAGCTGATGACGCGGGTTCGATTCCCGTCGCCCGCTCCAGAAAAACCGCAGGTCAGAGGTATTAGAGCTTCTGGCCTTCTTTTTTAGTCGCAATGAATAGTCGCAAAATAGTCGCAAAATACCATTCGATTGCGCTTTGATTGCGACCGTTCCAGCCCTGTCCAAGCGCCCCTTTTTTCACTTGCCCGTGCGCCCTGCGGTGCTGTCGGTTTCGCCTTTCCCGTGCCATGAAAAAAGCCGCCCACGGTGATTGTGGACGGCTCTGAGCGCCTTGTTTCGGTCTTGTGCTGCTTGGTTGCTGTTCGGCGCTGTGCGCCGTTTTGGGGCTTCTGGTTGGCTCTGCTAGGGTTCTCGGTTCTGCTTCCGCGCCCGCTCCTTCTCCCTTTGGCACTCTCTCTTATTTGCCGTGTAGCGCCTGCGGGCTTTCATAAAGTCCACGCGCTCTGCCATAGCGTCAGCCTTGACGATCTCGTAGCACGTTGGGCACAGCCCCATGTTGTACGCGCGTGTGCTGGTTTCCCTCATCCTGTGCCGCCCGCAGTTGGGGCACAGACCGCCCAGCCTTGGGCGCATGGTCATGCGTACGCCCATCTCATTGGCTTTCGACCTTATCGCGCCCTCCGTCCTGCCCATCGCCATTGCTAGGAAAACGTACCCGTCTGCGGCGTGGGCTATCAGGTAGCGCTTATCTTCGTCCGTCCATGGCTTGCCGCTCTTCTGCGCGTCTCCGCGCTCGTTTTCCCGCTTCACTATGTCGTATGCGGTCGGGTTGTCGGTCGTGCCGCCCTTGTTTTGGCGTTTCTTGCCCTTTGGTGGGCTTCCAGCGTCCTTTTTGGCGTTTCCTTCCATCCCGCTACCTCCTTGGGCGTTTCATCCGCAGGGCTACAGCCCCGCTAATATGGTCGGGGAGAGAGGAATGGGGCACACGCGGATGGTAGTCCGTGGACGCTTCGATGCGATCCCTTACCGCCCCTCCCTTGCCGTGCCCGCGTCCTCTTGTTTCGCTTCCTTCACCTCGGCAAAACAGTTGTACGCGGGCAAATATTTGAGTTTCAAAGCGCACGGTTTATAGCTCTTGTTTTTCACTATGTGCAGCGTGACCGATTTAACGCTTTCCCCGTCCTTTTCCGCTCTCATCTCGGTTATCGTCTCCACATCGTACGAAAGCCGCGTGCTGCCGTTTACATTCATCATGTCTGGTTTGTTGGTTCGCACGGCTTCCTTGCTCATGCTGCTGATCACTATTATGGGTATCTTCAATTCCATCGCCGCGTTAGATAGCAGATCAAGTATTTGGACGGTTTTCTGTTGTTCATCGCCGCTGCCGTTTTTCGGCGCGATTGTCAGCCTTTGCAAGAAGTCAACCACGCACAGGCGCACGTTGCCCCATGCGTACAGGTAGGAGAGAAGCAATTCGACCTCATCGCCCCGAGGGTGGTTGCCTATAAGGTGGTTCTTTTCCAGCTCTTCATAGGAACAATAGGCTTTTAGCATTTCGCGGGCTTCGTCCATGTCCTTGTCTCCGTATTCGTCTACGTACGGTTTGAGTTGCAGCAGGTTCTCTAGCATTTGGGAATGGTTTTCACAGGCATTGGGTCTACAGTCCTCGCCCAGTATTTCGCTAATCTCATCGCGCGTTCTGTCGGTCGGTTTCTTGAAACTAAACCATGGGCTGCTCCTAAACATCGTCCTTTCAACCTCATCGGCTGCTTTCAGGTAATCGCCCACGATGCCGCCTAAGATCTCCTTAATAGCTTCTAGACACTCCCTCAATTCGCGCTCATGGTTGGCGGGGTTCTTCCTGTAGCGCCCAACGTCCTCTCTGAGTTCGTTTAGCCGTATGAGTTCATCGCTCGGAACGTCTTTGTATGCAAACGGCTCTATGCCAAGTTCCTTTCCCTTTAGCAGCGATACGCAACTTGCCAAGCGTGCCCGCACGTCTGGTTCGCTCGTGTCCAAGCCCCAGTAGAGAACTTGTTCGTCTCCCCAGTCGTTTGCTTTATCACTGATAGCCTTTTTGCATATGAACAGGGATTGCGCCGTCTTTCCCGTACTGGGCGGTGCCATGAGTATGTGCACGCCCGCAGCTAAACCGCCGCCCAGCTTTTCATCCAGCGATGGTATACCCGTCTTGAGTCTGGGTATGGCGTTTTTCGCCGCCGTTCTGATAATCCTTGTCGAGTCCGATAACATCCCATCAATTTCCCGTAGCAGGTCGAGCGATTCGGAGGTTTCGCTGTCGGGTTCATCCCCATCGCCCTCGGCAGCGCACGTCCCCAGTTCTGCCCCTCCATCGTCCCGCTTCTCGCCCTCGGGTTGCTGGTCGTGGTCGGTGGCGCTTTCCTGCTTCTCATCGTGGTCGGCGCTGGGCGTTTCGACATGCCGCGCGGCTTCTTCTTCGTCCATCAATTGCGAACACTCCCTTTCGATTTCCCTCTGCTGTTCCCGCTCTCTACGCTCTTTCAATCGTTCTCGTTCGTAGTACTCGCAATTCAGGGTGAACATGTACCATCCCCACTCGGCTATATCCGCTCGCGTTTTCAGGTCGGTAATCCCCATAGCCGTGAGCTGTTCGAGCACATCATCGTAAAACGCGGACTTTTCTCTACGTGATCGCTCCCTTTCCGTTTCATCCATTCGGGTGCATCGCCCCCTCCCGTGCCACGCGCGAATACTTCTAGACCGCCCACGTGATTCGCCGTCATGAGTGGTCGGTAGTGGTCGCGCGGTTTTTTATTTTTGAAAGTAGGGGTAGGGGTGCTATCGTCCCACCGCGAATAAAGCGGTGGGCGTATAGCAACCCCCTTCTTCTCTTCTTATGGGTTGGTTGCAGTGAATAACCTACAAACGGCTGCAAAGGTAACCTTTGCGTGAATAACCTTTGATTTGTAGGTTGGTCGGGCTGAATAACCTATATGAGGCATAAGGTTATTTGCATTGAATAACCTATAGACCTCGCGTTATCACGCTTGACCGTTTTGTATCCGCTCTATCAGTTCTTTAACTGCGGTCTGCTCTTGGTCTGATTTGTCCTTGCTACTACCCTGTTTGCGTATGCACCGCTTCTTGCCTTTGGGCTTGCCCTTGCCTTGCTGCGGTAGCGGCGTGTCGGGCATTAGGTAGTATTCGCTCGCCCTGCCCTTGTGCCCAGCGCTTTTCAGCTCCAAGCCGCGAATATTGCGCCCCTTGGCTGGGTCTGTTTTCTTCAATCTGGTTATCGCTGACGTTACGCCGCCCTCTGAGCAGTTGGCGAACGCTGCCAACTCACTGCGGCTGCGCCACGCGTATTTTCTGCCGTTCTCGTCAGTTTTCGCCCATTGGGCTAGCGCTATGAGTATCAGTATCTCCTTGGCTGAGAAATGGTTGTGCGCCCACGCTCTAGCCCATGCTTCAAATACCTTTGAAAACGGCTCATTTGTATTTGCCGCCATAGATCTGACCCATTAGGCGGCTGTGTCGATGCCGATATATTCGAGCAGCGCCGCCTTGTTGATGCGCCACATGCTCATAACCTTGGCGGCTTTAATCATGCCGCGCTCGCACGCTCGGCAAACCGAACGTTCGCTGCAATCCAGCAGGGTTGCCGCCTGCTTGACGGTCAGAACGAGCGCGTCAGAGTTCAAGATTTCCTCTAGCGTCTCCGCGCTGCGGGCTTTCTCTTGGCTGGTTGTGGTCTTGGTATCAGCGTCCATGTTCTTAACCTCTTTCGCTTGTGGACGGTCTTACAAGTCGAAAGATACCCGTAGGGGAGAAGAGCCGCCGCGTACGTCAGGGCGGCTATCGTTGCGCTTTCGGTGCAACGGCTGAGCGCCTTATTTTCCATAGGCGCGTATAGCCCTCTGTGGGAGCGATGCGAATTGTATAAGGCGGCTGTAGCCCTGCGGCTACCGCACCGTTGCGCGAATTGTGCAATGGCGGCTATTTACGTCTGGGTCGGAAAACACACGGGCTGTTCATATTTGAGATATGGGCACTAATGGGCGCTATGAGCCGTTGCCATGCTTCTGCAACCTCTCGACCATCCGCTCTACAAGCTTTAGGTCGCTGTCGGTCAGATTATCTAGCATCTCGGCAATTCTCATAGCGGCTATCCCGCGTGGGGTGGTCGGTAGCTCCAACGTGTTCGCTTCTTCCAGCTCGCCGACGAACCGCTCGGCAACTTCGTTGGGTGATCTGGGCGGCGTGGCGTTTGTCTCGGCTACGGCTTCCAGTATTCGGTAGATATATTCTCGGTCATTCTCTGATTGCCCCTGTAGCTTCTCTAGCCGCCTGCTTAGCGTTCCGCCGTTAATGCTCATATGTTTCGCTATCTCGGCTTGAGATACGCCGTAATGCTTGAATAGAGCCTTTAGTGCCGTCTTGACCGCGCCGTTGGACAGAAAAGCCATTGCATCTGTCATTTGCACTTTTAGGCGTTCTTCAATCATGGGCGCTAGACCTCCAAGTGCCGCGCGTGTCCCAGCGATGCGCTAGAATGGCGGCGTATACATTTCCCGTTTGCAGCGCGGGGAGTTACGAAAAAGGGGCGTTCGGCTTTCGAGCGCCCCGACCTGTCTATATTCTATTCCCACTCGGCGATAGCGCTAGATGGTTGGTATGGCTGGGCTATCGCTTTCAAGTAGGTAATCCAGTCTGCAATCTTGGCAGAAAACATCGCGGATGCGTTTGGCTTCCACAACGGTCATAGGTGCTTGCTCGTCCAGTTTTAAGTTGAAACTGTCCAGATCAGTCCCGAGAAGATCGGCGCACTTCTGGTAGCTGATTGCGGAACGCTCTAGCTCCGCTCGCATGTTCAGAAAAGCCATTAACCTCTGTCCCTTCCAAGTGCCATGGGTGTGCGTTCATCGGTCAAGCCAAGCAGGTAATCGGCTGAGCATCGAAACGGCTTTCTCTTACCTTCCTAGTCCTCGGTTCCCGTCCTGTTCAGCTCTATAACTGAGCCGTCCTTAGCGTGCTGGGCAACGTCTGCCATATACGCCTGCTCGACTACAGCCGCGCCGCGCTTCTTGGCTTCTCTGTCAGCGCTCGCGTATATGTTCAGCGTCATAGCTGCGTTGGCGTGTCCCATCATGCTCGCCACGGTCTTAATATCCGTGCCTGCCGTAACCGCCGCCGTTGCGAACGTGTGGCGCAGGTCGTGGAACGTTGGGCGGTTGCCCTCCGTGCCGATAAGCTCCAGAGCGTCAGCCGCGATCCTCCACCTATGCGAAAGGTAGTGGGGCTGCATAAACGAGCCGTCAGCGCCGCCCGTCACGTACATGTTTTCATCGAACGGAACGCCCAGCTCTAGGCACTCGGCTTTGGCGTTGGCTAGGCGTGCCGCGAGCATGTCGGCGATGATGGATGGCGCGTACAGCTCGCGCCTGCTGCCGCCCGTCTTGGGTTCCTTCACGTACCACTTTGAGCCGTCACGCCCTATGGTGCGCTCGATGCTTACGGTTCCCTCGTCCAGATCCACGCACTTCCACGTCAGTCCGCATATCTCGCCCTCGCGCAAACCCATATACATTGCTAGGGCAAACCCAACGTTTAAGGGCTTGTCGAGGTCTAGGGCGATGAACTGCGCTACCTTGGCGCGTCCCTTTGCATCTAGGGCGTTGGGGTTCCTGTGCGCCTGCTTGGGGTTCTTAACGCCGCGCGTGGGGTCTTTAACGAGCCTGTCGCGGTCTACCGCCTGCCGCATAGCAGAGCGCAGGTTGGTTAGGCACTTCTTCACCGTGGCGGGTGAGTACTTCTTGCCCAGCTTTGTAACCCATGCCGCCACATCGTCTGGGGTCAGCTCGTCCAGCTCGATTTTCCCGATGCTGGGCGCAATGTAGCTTTTGAGTATGCGCCTTAGCTCGTTGGCTGATGAACGCTCGATGCTGTTTGCGCGTTCCTCTACGTACTTCCCGAAATACTCGGCTACCGTCTCGCCGCTGTGGGGGTCTTTTACAGCCTGCTCGTTGAGCTGTTGGCGGATTGCTTCGGCTTCTTGGTTCGCCGCCTTTTCGACCTGCTTTGAGCGTCCGTTGTCGCGTCCCTCGGTCTTGAGCGTGACGGTCTTTTTCTTCCATTTGCCGTTTTCGTCCTTGTAAGGGTACTGGGCTTTCCATTTGTAGTCGGTCGTGCCGTCTTTGCGCACATAGTCGTGTTTGATTAGCGAATAGGTGGCGAACGTTTCCGCAGGTAGCAGGGTATCCATGTCTCTCCTTTTTGGTCGCAATCTTGGTCGCAAAATAGTCGCAAAATGGCGTTGACTGAACTATAAAACATAGCTTTTTTAGACGCAATAGACGGAAAAACAGCAGGTAGAGCGTCCGCGTTTTCGCAGGTAGACAGCACAGTGCAAAATGTCGCAACACTTCCAAGCTGATGACGCGGGTTCGATTCCCGTCGCCCGCTCCACAAGATAGATGAATGGCTCTGATTCTTTTTGGGACCAGAGCTGTTTTCATATACATGCCGGGGACCCCACATCCCCTCCTAAGTTGCGGTGAAATACGGACTGTTTTCCGGCTTTTATGGCCCATGTAGTCCGTATTTCACCGCAACTATTTGTAAGGTTGGATTTTGATGCCGTTGGGAGGGTCGTAGCGACCGTCTACCGAGAGTGGAATTATTTTTTGAAGCTCTGACCTGCGGCGTCAAGCTTTTGGTCAGCTTTTGGCAAGGCCTGCGGACGGAAGCATGCGATAGCGTAATGGTATTCTCTCCGCCGTGATGGTTATGGGGTTGGCCATGCTCGATAAAGGCAAACATTTTCCGCAGTCATATGCAAGAATGCTATTCTCGGCCGTTGGAATTCATCAAGATGGACAGCTGCTTATAACAATTGATCCTTGGGATGAACGCCGTGCGCGCGAGCTTATGCAGGAAGAGCTCATGCTTCGTCTTTACAACCATGTGTATGCGGATCCGGTCTATTGGAATAATCTTGGGGTTGAAGATCGCATCTTTCAGCTGGCATCCGCTATTGCGGTCGTTGAACCGGATGCTGTGTTTTGCGGATCGACGGCAGCGCTGCTCTACGGCATCGGCTCGGCGTATACGCTTCTGGATAAAGTGCAAGTACTGCTGCCACGGTCTACAAGGCGTGATACGTATGAGTTCGTTGAATACAAGCGCTGGCGGGCGGGCGAAGTGTGGCGGCTAGGTCTGTTTACACTGACGGATCCGTGTCGAACGGTTGTTGATATCGCTCGAACGAGCGCCTTTCGCTATGCGCTGGGCTATGTCGATGGCTTGGCCCGTGAGTACGATGTCGAACGCGAAGAACTGCGAGCATACGCGCAGGCAAATTGCCGAGGGTTGCATGGCATCGCGCGTGCTTTTGACGTTTTTGAGTATATGGACGGCAGGTCAGACAATGGCGGCGAGTCTGAGGCGAGAGCAGCGATGATTCTCGCTGGGGTTGCCGCGCCCGAGCTTCAAGTTGAGATAACGCGACCGGGAAACGCTGGCTATTATCTAGCAGATTATGGCTGGCAGATGCCAGGCGGCTCATGGACGCTGGCAGAGCTGCATGGGCTAGGCAAGTTTGAAGACGAAGCTCAAAATGATCCAGAGCAGGCGGCGGCAAAAACGTATCGAGCGGCCCTCATGCGCGACGCGAACCTTCGCGCCATGGGCCACAACGTCATTCATTTCAAACTCTCGGACACCTATGACGTAGAATCGTTCGGTGCCATGATGCGCGGCTACGGCATTCCGACAACAAAACCCTACGCCGAATCCCGATAGCGAAATCGTTCGCGGTCCACCTTCAATAAGTTGCGGTGAAATACGGACTGTTTTGCGGTTTGACCAGCAAAAACAGTCCGTATTTCACCGCAACTTAGGAGGGGATGGGGTTAGTGGCGACCGTGGTGGCGGAGCTTGTCGATGGCGGCGTCGGTACTGTGGCCGCGGGCGTCGGTGCTGCGGCTGCGGGCTTCGACTGCGGTTTGGCGCTTGTGGCGGTAATCGATCATGCCTTGGATGATGGGCTTGCCAAAGCTCACGACATCATCGTTGTAGATGGCGGTTCGGGCTGCGAGGAGGCAGTCGGTAAAGTCCATATGGGTCTTGCCAAAGAGTTTGACGGCAAGGGCGACAACGGTGGGCTCGTCGACCATGACGTCATCGAGCAGCCTTCTCATGGCCGTAGCAATCTCAACGCGGGGAACCTTATAGACGTCGCGCAGCGTGACCACGACGCGTGTGATGATCTCGGGGTAGACGCGAGCGGTGCGCGTGGCGATGACCTTGGCGGCGCGCGGTGACAGGACCTCGTCGTCGTTAAGCAGGTAGCGCAGGATGACGGTCTCGTCGATGATGGTGCTACTCATGGATATCTACTTCCTCGGGACCCAAAACCGACTCATCACTTTCTGTGGCTAGGTATTCAATCCAGGCATTGCGCTCCTCGGCGCGGCGATTGGGGTCACCATATGCTTTGAGCGATCCATAGGCGGCGGTGCCGTCCTTTGAGCGCACGGCGACCGGCTGAAAGGGGAGCTTGCGCATCAAAATGCTTTGCGCGACAAATAAGCGGACAGCCTCGGCGAGCGATGTGCCCATGGCATCGTAGAGATGCTCGGCATGCTGCTTGTCTTCCTCGCGAATGCGCACCTGCAGGATGGCTCTTTTTTGAGTCGATGACATCACTGGCCCCCTTAATGAGCGTGCAATATAGTCGGTCAAATGCGGCATGTGCCGATACTTGAGCATCTTATAACGATTACTTTATTTCACTCAAGTTGATAACCATAAACACGAATACAAGCGTAGTACATCCAAAATGAGAGCGCATAAAAATCTCTGAGGCGTACGCATGTAATACACTCACCTTTATAGCTTCTAGAGAATAATTCCAACCTGCCAAAACCCCTGCAATACACCCGTATTGCAGGGCCTATGCTCAAGTTTGCCCCCTGCAACTGCGTATATTTAACCTGTATATCGTTGGAGAAACTCTGCCGAGTGCATGTTTCGCCGCATGCATTCGATTCGTCGATGCCAGGCCACGGGCGGCTTGGGTCAATGTCGACAGGGTCTCTCCGGCAAGGGATTCAGGAGGGAGTGAACAACATGGGTAATAAGCGAGTCGTAGCCGATTCTTCGCGCTGCATTGGGTGTCAAACCTGCATGGCGGCGTGTATCGAGGCGCACGACATCCCCGGTAACATCGCCGCGCCGCGCCTGCGCGTGACGCGTACGTACGAGATCTCCGCACCGGTGGCTTGCCATCACTGCGAGGATGCCCCGTGCGCGAAGGCCTGTCCTACGGGCGCCTTGTTCTTTGATCCAAAGAACCATCGCATCGGCGTCAACGAGGACAACTGCATCGGCTGCAAGAGCTGCGTCATGGCATGCCCCTTTGGCGCCGTGAGCGTGGCGACCACGCAGGTCCCCGTCTTGATGGGCGACGTTCGCGTGGGTTCGCAGACTAAGAGCTTCGTGCTCAAGTGCGACCTGTGCGTGGACCGTCCCGGCGGTCCGGCGTGTGCCGAGGCGTGCCCGACCAAGGGCCTCACCCTGGTAGACGAGGAGCGTTTGGCGGAGCTGACCGCCGAGCGTGCCCGCGCCACCATCGAAAACGAGGCGTAAGCGTCGGGCGACAGGCCCAATGATTGTCAAATAAGTACCGAGCATTCGGTAGCAGAGAAAGGAAGGAGGGTGTCATGGAGAAGCATAAAGTGATCTGCCCGTACTGCGGCGCCGGTTGCCAGTTTAACCTCTTGGTCCAAAACGGCCAGGTCGTGGGTACCGAACCGCTCAACGGCATCACCAACCAGAGCGAGCTGTGCCTCAAAGGCATGAGCGGCTACGACTTCATCAACGACACCAAGATCTTGACTCCTCGCGTACTGCACCCGATGATCCGCCGCTCTAAGGGCGCGGATCTTGAGCGCGTAAGCTGGGACGAGGCACTGGATTTCACCGCATCTAAGATGCAGGCCATAATTGACGAATATGGTCCTAACGCTGTCATGACCACCGGCTCTTCGCGAGGCGGCGGCAATGAGGCGAACTACGTCATGCAGAAGTTTACGCGTGCGTGCATCGGCACCCACAGCGTGGACAACTGCGCCCGTACTTGACACGGCCCTACTGTCCTCGGTCTGATGGACACGGTTGGTTCAGGTTGCATGTCATGCTCCATCCCCGGTATGGAGGATGCGGGCTGCATTTTCCTCTTCGGCTATAACCCTGCCGATTCGCACCCCATCGTCGCAAGGCGTATCGTGCGAGCCAAAGAAAAGGGTTGCAAGATCATCGTCGCCGATCCGCGCCATATCGAAACCGCGCGTATCGCCGATCTCTACCTTCCGATCAAGAACGGTTGCAACGTCGCGTTCCTCAACGCCTTTGCCAACTGCTTGGTCAACGATGGCCTCTACGACAAGGAATTCGTCGCCGAGCACACGAACGGCTTTGACGAGTGGTGGGAGACCATCAAGAACTACACTCCCGAATCCGTACAGGACATCACGGGTGTCGAGCCCGCGTTGATCCACCAAGCTGCCGAGATGTACGCCACGGCGAAGCCCTCTGCCATCATTGGCTGGGGCATGGGCGTATGCCAGCAGAAGCAGAACCTGAAGACGGTGCACACCATCGCCTCCATCGCCTGCGTTGCCGGCCAGATCGGCAAACCCAATTCCGGCCTCGCGCCCGTGCGCGGTCAGAACAACGTCCAGGGCTCCTGCGATATGGGCATGCTGCCCAACCTGTACCCTGGCTACCAGAAAGTCACCGACCCGGCTGTGCGTGCCAAGTTTGCCAAGGCTTGGGGCGTGCCCGAGGAAAAGCTCCCGCTCGAGGAGGGCTACAAGCTCACCGACCTGGGCCACCTGGTCGACGAGGGCAAGGTGCACTGCTTCTACAACTACGGCGAGGACCCGGTGCAGACCGAGCCCGATTCGGCCGGCATGCGCAAGACGCTCTCCGAGCTGGATCTGTTCATTTGCCAGGACATCTTTATGACGCAGACGACCATGCTCGCTGACGTCATCCTGCCTGCCACCTCTTGGGGCGAGCACGAGGGTGTCTTTACCGCATCCGACCGTAGCTTCCAGCACTTTGACGCGGCCGTTCCGCCCAAGGGCGAGTGCCGCCACGACTGGGAGATCTTCGCGGACCTGTCTACGCGCATGGGCTATCCCATGCACTACGACAACACCGAGCAGATCTGGAACGAGTGCATTAGCCTGTGCCCCAACTTTGTGGGCGCGACCTACGAGAAGATGGCTCCCGAGGGCGGCTACGCCCAGTGGCCCGTTAAGAGCACCGATGTGAACGACCACGGTACGCCCGACATGTTCGCTGGTGGCAAGTTCACCACCAAGGACGGCCGCGCCAACCTGATGGCGCACGACTGGGAGGCGCCCTCCGAGCTTCCCGACGATGAGTACCCGCTCATCCTGTGCACCGTCCGCGAGGTCGGCCACTACAGCTGCCGCTCGATGACCGGCAACTGCAAGACGCTGGCGCTGCTTGCCGACGAACCCGGCTTTGTCCGCATGAATCCCGCGGACGCCGAGGCACGCGGCATCAAGAATGGCGACATCGTCTCGATTCATAGCCGCCGCGGCCAGGTATACAGCCGCGCCGACGTGAGCGACCGCATCAACAAGGGCACGGTCTACATGACCTACCAGTGGTGGATCGGCAAGTGCAACGAGCTGACCATTCACAAGGTCGACCCGGTCTCGCATACGCCCGAGGACAAGTTCTCCGCCTGCCAGGTCGACGCCATTGCCGACCAGGTTTGGGCAGAGGGCGAGGTGGAGCGTCAGTACACCGAGCTCAAGCAGGCTCTGGTTGACGCCGCCGCTCCCCAGGACGTTGAGCCCGGCGCCGCCAAGTTCGACGACGAGACGCACGTGAATCAAATCGTGTAGTTCCGTTCTCGTTGGCTTTTTGGGCCGGGCGTCCCGTACGTTCGGGAGCCCGGCCCGTTATTTTGAAAGGAAGTGGGGATGAACCGCTTCATCGACATCAACCCGGAGAGGTGCATCGGCTGCGGAACATGCCAGTCCGCCTGTGCCGACGCCCACCGGATGCAGGGTCTTCAGGATACGCCGCGTCTGGCGCTCGTGAAGACCGGCGGTATTTCGGCCGCCCTTGCCTGCCACCATTGCGAGGGTGCCCCCTGCGCCGAGGTTTGCCCGGTGAATGCCATCGAGCACGATGGCGACCGCATCCACGTCAAGGAGCAGGAGTGCATCGGGTGCAGGCTGTGCGCCATCGCGTGCCCCTTCGGAGCCATCCATCCCGATGGCACGTCTATCGCCGGTGTCGCAGGCATGTGCGACCCGACGCCTTCGTATCCTAAGTCCCTGAGCAGCTTGCTTACGTGGGCTCCCGGCCAGTACACCTGCGCCGTCAAGTGCGACCTGTGTGCCTTCGATCCGGACGGCCCGCATTGTGTGGCGGCGTGCCCCACCAAGGCACTGACCGTCATGGGCGGCGCGGCCGATCGCGAGCTCGACGAGGCCAAGCGCCTGCGCTCGATCGAAAACGGTCCAGTCGTCGACGTTACCGCTGTGGCCCAGGGCCTGTCCGAGAAAGCAGAAGGGAGCGTAAACAATGGATAGCATGACGCTGTTTATCGCATCGCTTGCCGTCTCGTGCATCGGTGCGCTCGCCTCGGTTCTGCTGATCAAGGCCGATAACGCCGCCAAGACCGCCGGCTGCCTGATCGGCGCCGTCGCGGCCGTGCTGTCGTTCATCGCGGGCCTCGAGGCCGTGCTTGGCGACGTTTCGTCCCTCAACACGGTCTTCTTTTTCCCGTTCGCCCGTCTCGAGCTCTTGCTCAACGGCCTTGCGGGCCTGATCGTGGTCCTCATCTCAATCCTCGCCTTTGCGGGCTTCATCTACGGTCTGTCCTACTTCGATGAGTACCCGGGCAAGGTCGGGCGCGCCGGTTTCTTCATGAACACCTTCGTCGCCTCGATGATGCTCGTCATCACCGCCGACAACGTGTTCTGGTTCCTGGTCGCCTTTGAGCTCATGTCCCTTACGAGCTACTTCCTTGTCGTTATCGAGGAGAACAAGAACTCCATTAGGGGCGGTTGGCTCTACTTCGTCATCGCGCACGTGGGCTTTGTCCTTATCATGGCGAGCTTCCTGCTCATGACCAACGGCGTGGGCGGTTCCTTCAGCTTCAGTGATTTCCGTACGCATGACTTTGGACCCGCCGTCTCCTCCGCGTGCTTCGTCCTCGCGTTCTTCGGATTCGGCGCAAAGGCCGGTATCATCCCGCTGCACTCCTGGCTGCCCCAGGCGCACCCCGAGGCGCCGTCCAACGTGTCCGCCCTCATGTCCGGCGGCATGATCAAGATCGGCATCCTGGGAATCCTCAAGGTCGGTCTCGACCTGCTCGCGGGTTCGGGCGTCCAGCTCTGGTGGGGCCTCATGGTCCTGGTCTTCGGATCCATCTCGTCGGTCCTGGGCGTCGTCTACGCCCTCCACGAGCACGACATTAAGCGCCTGCTGGCCTACCACTCCGTCGAGAACATCGGCATCATCTTGCTCGGTGTCGGCGCGTCCATGACGGCGCACGCCCTGGGCAACGACGTCATCGCGACGATCGCGCTCATGGCCGCCCTCTACCACACGCTCAACCACGCCATGTTCAAGGGCGAGCTGTTCCTCGGCGCGGGCTCCCTGCTCTATGCCACGGGTACGCGCAACATGGAGAAGATGGGCGGCCTGTTCCGCCGTATGCCGGTCACGGCCGTCTGCTTCCTCATCGGTGCCCTTGCCATCTCGGCTATCCCGCCGCTCAACGGCTTCGTTTCCGAGTGGTTCACCTACCAGTCCCTGTTCAACATCTCGACGCTCTCCGACCCGGTCGTCATGGTGTTCGCCGTCGCCTCCGCGGCCGCCCTCGCCATCACCGGTGCCCTGGCCGTCACGTGCTTCGTGAAGGCCTACGGCGTCTCGTTCGCGAGCAGCCCTCGTTCCCAGGAGGCCGCGAACGCCAAGGAGTCCCCGGCTCCGATGTTGTTCTCGCAGATGCTCCTCGCGGCCATCTGCGTGGTGCTGGGAATCGGCTCTCCCGTCATCGCCCCGGTTCTGGGCGACGTCGCCCAGAGCGTGCTTGCCGGCTCTGCCATCACAGCCACCTCGGGCGTGTCTCTGGTGAACGAGATTTCCGGTGCCGTCACCTCCACCCCCGCGATCGCCATCGCGCTCGTGGTCCTCACCGGCCTCGCGTTCGTGTTGAGGTCCTGCCTCGGCACCAAGGCCCCCGCTAAGAAGACCGACCCTTGGGCGTGCGGCTACGAGCCCAACGAGCACATGCCCGTCGTCGCCACGAGCTTCGCGTCAGACGTAGAGCTCTTCATGGGCCCGCTCTACACCCTGCGCGAGGTATGCACCAAGATCTGCTGGTCCATCGCGCACGTGTTCCAGAAGCTCACCGGTGTCGCCCAGGGCGTTGAGCCCCTGCCCGACCGCTTCCTGGTCGATGCACCGAGCGAGGGTGCCGATAAGCTGGCCGGCCTCGCCTCCAAGATCGAGGGCGGCAACTACTCCGTATACATCTGCTACATCGTCGCGGCGCTCGTGGTCTTCCTCGTGCTCGCCGTGGTCATGGTCTAGAGAGGGGAGAGGATATTATGAACATCGTTCTTGCGATAGCGCAGGGCCTCGTGGTCATGCTGGTCGCGCCCTTCTTCTCCGGCCTCGCCCGTGTGATTCGCGCGAAGATGCACAATCGCCGCGGTCCGTCCATCCTTCAGGATTACCGGGACCTCGCGAAGCTCATGGCGCGTCCCGAGTCCGTGAGTTCCGACTCGAGCTTCGTGCTGCGCATCATGCCGCCGCTGTTCCTCGCGGTGTCGTTCATGCTCGCCATGGGCCTGCCCATGTTCACGCTCGAGAGCCCCATGCCCGTCTTTGGTGACGCCATCACCATCATGTACGCGCTCGCGCTGTCCCGCTTCTTCTTCGCGCTGTCCGGCGTGGATTCCTCCAACGCCTACGCGGGCTTCGGCGGTATCCGCGAGCTCCTCATGAGCGTGCTCATCGAGCCGTCCATGCTCATCGCGCTGTTTACCGTCGCCATCGTGTGCGGCTCCACGGACATTGCGACCATGGGTCAGCACATCGTTACGGGCAACGTCTCGAGCGTCGTCGCCGTCATCCTCGCCGGCGTCGCCTTCGCGGCCGCCTGCTATATGGAGCTCGGCAAGCTTCCGTTCGATCAGGCCGAAGCCGAGCAGGAGCTCCAGGAGGGCCCGCTCGCCGAGCTCTCCGGCCCGTCCCTGGCCATGATGAAGCTCGCCATGGGCATGAAGCAGGTCGTGGTCGTCGCTTGGTTCACCTCCATCTTCATCCCCTGGGGAGAGCCCGCGACCATCGGCGTCACCGCTCTCGTGGGCGCCGTCGTCTTCCTTGTCAAGTGCCTGGTCGATTTCGTTGTCTGCGGCGTGCTCGAGAACTCCGTTTCCCGTTCGCGCTTCAAGGTGCTCGGTAACCAGACCTGGGCCGTCGTCGGCATCGCGGTCCTCGCGTTCGTCTTCGTCGTCGTAGGCGTGTAGGGAGAAGGGAGAAACTATGTCAATCGAATCGAGCTTGTCCCTCTTTGCCATGGTGGCGATCGCCGTCCCCATGCTGGGCTCCCTGCTCATCGTCATGCTGCCGCGTCCCTACGCTAAATGGATCTGCGCCTTTGCCGGCGGCATCGCCACGGTCGCTTCCGTTGGCTTGGCCGCGACGTTTGCCGGAAACGGCATGAACGCGGTCGATGTAACCTGGGCGAGTATGGGCCAGACCTTGGTCATGGGCTTCATATTCGACCGGATGAGCACGCTGCTCGCACCCGCGTTCGTCGCTATCGGCCTGCTCGTCGTCATCTATTCGTTCCCGTACATGAGCGATAAGAACAAGGAGCATCCCGACGCGCCCCGTCGCCGCTTCTACGTGTACTTCTCCACGTTCATCGGCGCCATGGCCGGTCTCGCCTACAGCTCCACCATCGTCGGCCAGCTCGTTTTCTTCGAGATCACCGGCGTGTGCTCCTGGGGCCTCATCAGCTACTACATGACGCCCAAGGCCAAGAAGGCCGGTATGAAGGCGCTCATCATCACCCATATCGGCGCTCTGGGACTCTACATCGGCGCGGCCTTCCTGTTCGCCGGAACCGGCACGTTCGCGCTGAGCGCGATCTCCCAGCTCGATTCCGGTATGAAGACCCTGTCTCTTATACA
>CABSMZ010000020.1 GCA_902478875.1 uncultured Collinsella sp. | reverse complement strand
GCAGCGTCAGATGTGTATAAGAGACAGGGGCGGCACGCCATTTTTTATCAGCCAACTCGTTGAAGTATGGTGACGAAGGCGCAAGGCCGGGAGGGGTTATCAAAGCCGACATCCCGCAGCCGCGAAGCGGCGAGGACGTCGGCGTGATAACCCCGCAGGCCTTGCGCCGGCGGGAAGGAACCTACTTCACGACCAAAATGTCGCAGTCCGTATTGCGCAGCAGGAACGTCGAAATCGAGCCCAGGAGCGCATACTTGATCGAGGACAGGCCGCGTGCGCCGCAGAGCACCAGGTCGGGCTTAACCACGTCGAGCATCTCGTCCTTGAGCGTCTCGCGAATGCGGCCGGCGCGAATCATGACCTCGACCTCGGGAATGTCGGGATTGGCCTTGGCCTCTTCGAGCTGCTTGGCGATGGAGTTCTTAAATGCCTCCTCTAGGCCGTTGACCAGATCGACCGGATAGGAACCGGCGCTCTCGAGCGCCGTGGAATCGATAACGTGGCCGATGATTAGCTTGGCGCCGTTGTTCGCGGCGACCTTGATGGCGCGTGCGAGCACAAAATCCTGCTGCTCAGTACCGTCGAGTGAAACAAATACCTTGGTGTAGCCCTCGTTCATGGTTTCCTCCTTGGTCTATCGCACGGGCGCGGGGCTCGTGTGTCGGGCGGGCGCGGGCGCGTTGGCCGCCGGACACTTTATCTTGTTGCAGTTATACCCAAGGATTTCGGTTTGACTGCTCGCAATTCTGTGAACGGGCGAGTTTTTTGGTAAGGGTAGGCGCGGTCGCACCGCCAACGGTTGATAATGGGACATCGCCCGCATCGTCCTCAGAACATCTACCGGCGGGTGTCTAACGAGGGGGTCCCTTTGGATATTATCGAGCTTCTAAAATCTGCCTTCATGGGCCTGGTCGAGGGCATCACCGAATGGCTGCCTGTTTCGTCGACCGGTCACATGATCTTGGTGGACGAGTTCGTCAAGATGAACGTGAGCGAGACGTTCTGGAATATGTTCCTGGTCGTGATTCAGCTCGGGGCCATTCTGGCCGTCTGTGTGCTGTTCTTCCATGAGCTCAATCCGTTCTCGCCCAGCAAGGGCAAGGAGGGCCGTCGCGACACCTGGGTGCTGTGGGGCAAGATTGTGCTCGGTTGCATTCCTGCGGCGGCGATCGGTCTGCCGCTCAACGACTGGATGGAGGAGCATTTCTACAACGCTCCCGTCGTGGCGCTGGCGCTCATTGTGTACGGCGTGCTGTTTATCGTGATCGAGAACTGGCGCGCGAGCAAGCGCGAGGAAATGGCCGTTGCCGGTTCGTTTGGTTCGCGTGCTGTGGTGTCGGGTGGACGTCCCGCCGGTGCGCACTTTGCGGCGCCCGCCGCGGCTACCGCTGAGGATGAGGACGATGACGAGAATCTGGACTTTGGCTCCATCGCCACGCTCGAGGACCTGAGCTGGAAGACTGCGCTGGGTATCGGCTGCTTCCAGGTGCTTTCGCTGGTGCCTGGTACGTCTCGCTCCGGTTCTACCATCATCGGCGGCCTGCTTTTGGGCTGCACGCGTTCGGTGGCGTCCAAGTTTACGTTCTTCCTGGCCATCCCTGTCATGTTTGGCGCGAGTGCGCTCAAGCTGGTCAAGTACTTCATCAAGGGCGGCACGTTCGGTGCCAACGAGGTCGCTATCCTGGGCGTGGGCTGCGTTGTGGCCTTTGTGGTTTCGCTCATCGCCATCAAGTGGCTCATGGGCTTCGTCCGCCGTCACGACTTCAAGTGCTTCGGTGTCTACCGCATCATCCTGGGCATCGTGGTGCTTGCGTACTTCTTCGTCTTGGAGCCGATGCTCGGCCTCTAACTTAGTCGACGCTGCGCGGCGGCCGGGGCGACAACTTGTCATTCAAAGGGGGTGGCATGACCAAAAGGTCTATGCCGCCCCCTTTTCATGCCAATTTGTTCGCCCCGGCCGCCGCTCGCTGCTGCTGCCATGACATCGGCGGTTTCGTGATTGCCAATAGATTGGTGCAAAGTAACCTGACCCCATTGCGCCAAATCCGCTGGGCGGGCCCGATTGTGGCGGACGGAGTCGTGGTGTGATTTGCGTCGGTGTCCGCGCGGCTCGGTATACTGGTACGGCTCAAACTATGGCGCCGCCCGCAGGCGCGCCGTCCGTCAGATGAGGAGTCGCCCATGACCCAGCCCTTGCCCTGGGAAAAGAATGTCGCGGTACCTGTGCCGCCCGCGCCGGAACCCGTGCCGCTCGATGCATATGCCGCCCCTGCTGCGCCGGAACCCGAGCTCGTCCCGCTCGACATCTACGACGCTCCCGCGCCGGCACCCAAGCCGCTCGTCGACATCGACAGCCTTAATCCCGCCCAGCGCGAGGCCGTCCTGACCACCGAGGGTCCGCTGCTGGTGCTTGCCGGCGCCGGCTCGGGCAAGACCCGCGTCTTGACCTTCCGCATCGCACATATGCTCGGCGATCTGGGCGTTAAGCCCTGGCAGATTCTTGCCATCACGTTTACCAACAAGGCCGCGGCCGAGATGCGTGAGCGTCTGGCGGCACTCATTCCCAGCGGCACCCGTGGCATGTGGGTGTGCACCTTTCATGCCATGTGCGTGCGTATGCTGCGCGAGGACGCCGACCTGCTGGGCTACACCGGTCAGTTCACCATCTACGATGACGATGACTCAAAGCGCATGGTGCGCGACATTATGCAGGCGCTCGGTATCGAGCAAAAGCAGTTCCCCATCAACATGATCCGCAGCAAGATCAGCTCGGCCAAAAACGCCATGATCGGCCCCGAGGATATGCTTAAATCCGCCGATAGTCCCAACGACAAAAAGGCCGCGCAGGTCTACCTAGAGCTGGAGCGCCGCCTGCGCGCCGCCAACGCGATGGACTTCGACGACCTGCTCGTGCGCACGCTCGAGCTACTGCGCACCCGCCCCGAGGTGCTCGACAAGTATCAGGAGCGCTTCCGCTACATTAGCGTCGACGAGTATCAGGACACCAACCACGTCCAGTACGAGATTGCCAACCTGCTGGCCGCCAAGTACCAAAACCTCATGGTCGTGGGCGACGACGACCAGTCCATTTATAGCTGGCGTGGCGCCGACATCACCAATATCCTGGACTTTGAGAAGGACTTTAAAAACTGCAAGACCGTCAAGCTGGAGCAGAACTACCGCTCCACGGGTCATATCCTGAGCGCCGCCAACGCCGTGGTGCGTCACAACTCGCAGCGCAAGGACAAGCGCCTGTTTACGGCCGAGGGCGATGGCGAGAAGATCCAGGCCTTCCAGGCGAGCGATGAGCGCGACGAGGGCCGCTGGATTGCCGGCGAGATCGAGAAGCTGCACTCCAAGGGCACGAGTTACGACGACATCGCCGTGTTCTACCGCACCAACGCCCAGTCGCGCATTCTCGAAGATATGTTCCTGCGCGCGGGCGTGCCCTACAAGATCGTGGGCGGCACGCGATTCTTCGACCGTGCCGAGATCCGCGACGTCATGGCTTATCTCAAGATGATCGTGAACCCGGCAGACGAGATGAGCGTCAAGCGCGTCATCAACACGCCACGCCGCGGTATCGGCTCCACCTCGATCCAAAAGATCGAGCAGCTGGCGCGCGACAACCGTTGCTCGTTCTTCCAGGCCTGCGAGATCGCAACAGCCGAGACAGGCATGTTTAGCGCCAAGGTGCGCAATGGCCTGTCGAGCTTTGTCTCCCTGGTGCGCGAGGGTCGCCGCATGGACGGCGAACTCAAGGACGTCGTCGAGATGATCGTCGATAAGACGGGCCTGCTGCAGGCTTTCCGCGCCGAGGGCACCATGGAGTCCGAGAGCCGCGCCGAGAACATCCAGGAATTCCTGGGCGTCGCCGCTGAATTTGAGGAGACGCACGAGGATATCGAGGGCACGCTCGAGAGCTTGGAAGAGCTGCGCGCAGCCGGTGTTGCCGATGTGCCTGCCGGCGCCGAGTCCGAGCCCGTCGTGGTGGGCGCGCCCGCGCCCGAGCCGGGGCCGTCCGCCTCGGCATCCTCGTTTGAGGCGCTCGTCGGCGCCCGTGACGCCGCGGGCTCTAATCCGCTCGATGGCTTGGCCGCTCCGGCGCTGTCTCCGCAGGATGCCCTGGCCGCCGCCATCGCGGGCAACGCGTATGCCGTGCCGACAGAGATGCCGGCGGGTGCCGTGCATGCCGACGAGATCGAGCGCACCTACGGTCCGCTCACCTGTAAGGCGCTGCCGGCACTCATGGAGTGGCTGGCCCTGCGCTCCGACTTGGATTCCCTGGCCGGCGAGACGCACGCCATCACCATGATGACTATCCACTCCGCCAAGGGCCTGGAGTTCCCGGCGGTGTTCGTGGCCGGCATGGAGGAGGGCATCTTCCCGCACGTGCACGACTTTGGCGGCAGCGATGACCCGGGCAAGCTCGAGGAGGAGCGTCGCCTGGCCTACGTTGCCATCACGCGTGCCCGTAAGCGCCTGTTCCTGACCTATGCGGCCACGCGTCGCACCTACGGCTCGACCTCTGCCAACCCGCGCTCGCGCTTCCTCAATGAGATTCCGTTTGAGGATATCGAGTTTAGCGGTATCGGTTCTGCCGGTTTTGAGGGCACGGGCTGGGAGAAGCGCGGCGACCGTCACGGCACCTTTGGCTCGGGCGTGGGTTCGGATATGTATGGCGGCAAGGTGTTCGGTTCGCATACGCGCTCGACCGGCGGTTCCGGTTCGCGCGGTGGATCGAGTTTTGACGATTTCTTTGGCGGCAGCAGCTACGGGACCGAGCGCCATCGTGGGGTCTCGCCCGACGCCGGCCGTGTTGCCTCGACCTTTGGTTCGGGTGCGCCGCGAGCCAAAAAGCCGTCATCTAAGGTGTCGCCGACAGTGGAGCGCAAGGTCGATCGCGCTAGCGCGTCGCAGGACTTTGCCGCAGGCGATACCGTGAGCCACAAGACCTTTGGCACGGGTACCGTGATCTCGGTCGTCGGAGACATGATCGAGGTTCAATTCGAAAAGACCGGCCAGACCAAAAAGCTAATGAAAGGTTTTGCACCGATCGTCAAGCTGTCGTGATCCCGGCGGACCTGGGCGGGCGTATGGGGCAACATCGCCTGCTCGGGCAGTCCTGCGCAAGACGGAGAGCACATTAAGTGCTCTCCTTTGCGTGCGGAACTCGCGATCGATGTTGTCCCATACGCCCGCCCAGGTCCTTGGGTAACGTTGCTTGCGAACGCCGCTCCGCTCGTCCGCTTTTTGATTTGGAGAACCGGGTGGGCTGAAATGTAGATACGAGTAGGGGCTCCTCCGTTGATGAACGGGGGAGCCCCTTGTTTCGTTTTGGTTGTTGTTGTGACCTAGAGGTGGCTGATGATCAGTTCCATCTTGCCTTCGAGGTCGATGGAGCTGACGGTGCTGGGGGCCAGCAGGTGGCTTCCCTTGCGGACGGGGTCGCCGCAGATGGTGCCTTCGCCGTCGATGACCGACAGACACATGAAGGGCCAGCGCTGCTCCAAGGTCTTGCTGCCGTCGACGCGCACGCGATCGACGGTGTAGCAGGGGTTGGACTCGAGCTTGGTTACGCCATCGACCTCGGGCGCGGTCACCGTGCCGTCGGTCGGAGCCTGAGCATCAAAGTCGATGCATTCGAGGCTCTGCTCAATGTGCAGTGGGCGCAGCTTGCCGTCGGTGCCGGGGCGGTCGTAGTCGTACAGGCGATATGTCACGTCGCTCGACTGCTGCGTCTCCAGAATCAGCGTGCCGGTCTTGATGGCGTGAACGGTGCCGGAGTCGATCTGGAAAAAGTCTCCCTTGTGAATCGGCAGCACGTTGAGCATCTCGTCCCAACGGCCCTCTTCGATCATCTGTGCGGCCTCGGCGCGGTCGTGCGCGCGCTGGCCGACGATGATCGTGGCGCCGGGCTCGCAGTCCAGCACATACCAGCACTCGGTTTTGCCCAGGCTGCCGTTCTCGTGCTTGGCGGCGTACTCGTCGTTGGGATGAATCTGGATTGAAAGGTCGTCCTTGGCATCCAGAATCTTAATGAGCAGCGGGAACTCCTTGCCCTCGCAATTGCCAAAGAGCTCGCGGTGCTCGGCCCACAGCCACGACAGCGTGTGACCGGCATACGGGCCCTCCGCAATCTGGCAGTCACCGTTGGGATGGGCCGAGATGGCCCAGCACTCACCGATGGGACCTTCGGGAATGTCGTAACCAAATACGGTTTCGAGCTGGCGGCCGCCCCAGATCTTCTCGTGAAAGATCGGCGTCAGTTTAATCAAATCGGACATGTTCATACCCCCATTGTGTTGCGCGGGCGCTGCACAAAACAGCTCAAAGCGAGCGCCCGGATGACTACAAAAACCTATGCCAACGTTACGTTGTGCAACTCAAAGCGGTCGCCAACGTTGCGCGAGACCGAATACTCAAAGGCGGCGCCGCTGTCCAAAAAGCCAATCTGGGTGAGCTCGAGCAGGGGAGAGCCAAGTTTGGTGTCCAGACGCTCGGCTTCTTCCTCGGTTGCTGCCACGGCGCGAATGGTACGGTGGAAGCTCGAAATCTTCAGCCCACATTGCTCGCGGATGAAGTGGTAGACCGATCCGTACAGGTCCTTCTTTTTAAGGCCTGGAATCAGCTCGAGGGGCATGTAGGTGTACTCGATAACGATGGGCTTCTCATCGGCCTGACGCACGCGCACGACGTGATAGGCAAAGTCATCCTCTGCAATTCCCAGCTGGGCTGCGATGTCCGCTGGTGGATTAACGATCGAGAAATCGTAGACCACCGAGGTCACCTTCTCCCCGCGGTGCTCATATGAAAAGCCCTGGGCACGGTCGTTTTTGCCCTGGAAAAACGCCTGGCCGGGAAGCCCCGCCGTGTCCTTAACGTAGGTACCCGATCCGCGTCGGCTGGTAATAAGACCTTCCTCGGTGATTTGTTCAATAGCTCGTTTGACGGTGATTTTGGAAACGCTATAGAGCTCGCAGAACTCAACGACGGTGGGAAGCTTGTCGCCCGGTTTAAGAGCGCCATCCTCAATACTCCGACGAATATCTGCAGCTATCGCCTCGTATTTGGGAATCATGGAACCTCCTTTCCGACATATATGAATACAAAAGTAAGTATAACCCTCAACAGGGCACCCATATTACTTTTATCTAAGAAGTTCGAGAAAGAAAAAAGAAAAAGACGCTTTACTTTTAAAATCAGAGCGCTATAGTTTAAGCAACGAACGGAATCCTTCCGCACAACAGGATCGACCGTTTGGGGACGGTTTTGTTTTGGCAGGTTGGATATCGGTATGACCGGTGCGCGCCCGCGCCGGATAACCTGCCAAAGCAAACCCGTCTTCAACCGGAAGCTCTAGAACACGAAAGCGAGGACTTTGATGGCACAGTATCAGCTGCCCAACGACTTCTTCTTTGGCGCTGCTATGTCCGGCCCGCAGACTGAGGGTCAGTGGAACCAGGGCGGCAAGCTCGAGAACCTGTGGGACACCTGGTCCATCCAGGATCTGGGTTCGTTCTACAACCGCGTTGGCTCTTACGCCGGCAATGACTTTATGGCCAAGTACCAGGAAGACTTTCGCATTTTGAAGGACTTGGGCCTGGATACCTATCGCACTTCCATCCAGTGGAGCCGTCTGCTCGATGCCGACGGCAACCTCAACGAGGAAGGTGCCGCGTGGTATCACGAGTTGTTCCGCGCCTCTCGCGAAGCCGGCCTGGAGCCGTTTGTCAACTTGTACCACTTTGATATGCCCACCTACCTTTTTAACCGTGGCGGCTGGGAGAGCCGTGAGGTCGTCGAGGCTTACGCGCATTACGCCGACGTCGCCTTCCGCGAGTTTGGCCAGGAGATTAAGTACTGGTTCACCTTTAACGAGCCCATCGTCGAGCCCGAGCAGCGCTATCAGGAGGGCGTGTGGTTCCCGCAGCTCCACGACTTCAACCGCGCCCGCACCGTGCAGTATCACATCTCGCTGGCACATGCGCTGGCCGTGGCCAACTACCGTCGCGCCTATGACGAGGGCGCTATTCGCGCCGATGCCAAGATCGGCATGATCAACTGCTTTACTCCGGTCTACACCAAGGAGAACCCCAGCGAGGCAGACCTCGAGGCCGTGCGTATGACCAGCGGCATCAACAATCGCTGGTGGCTCGACCTTATTACCAAGGGCGAGCTTCCTGCCGACGTGCTCGATAGCCTGGCCGAGGGCGGCGTTAAGCTCCCGTTCCGTGCCGGCGACCAAGAGATTCTCAAGCAGGGTGTTGTCGACTGGCTCGGCTGCAACTACTACCACCCCACGCGCGTTCAGGCGCCGGCGAGCAAGATCGACCAGTACGGTCTGCCGCACTTTGCCGACGAGTACGTGTGGCCCGACGCCGTTATGAACGAGAGCCGTGGCTGGGAGATCTACCCGCAGGGCCTCTACGACTTTGGCATGGACTGCGCTAAGAACTACCCCGATCTTGAGTGGTTCGTTTCCGAGAACGGCATCGGCATCATGGACGAATACAAGAACCGTGACGCCGAAGGAACCATCCAGGATGACTACCGCGTCGACTTTGTACGTCAGCACCTGGAGTGGGTGGCCAAGGCAATTGCCGAGGGCGCCAAGTGCCGCGGATACCATTACTGGGCCGTCATCGATAACTGGTCTTGGGCTAATGCCTTTAAGAACCGTTACGGTTTTGTCGAGGTCGACCTTATGGACGGCTATAAGCGCCGCCTTAAGAAGTCGGCGGCTTGGCTCAAACAGGTTGCCACAACCCACGTGGTTGATTAGCGACCGGGCGAACGCCCAGACCGCGCGCTGCCGCGCGCAACACATGGCACATCTGGTGGCAGAGGGCGACAGGCCACCGTGCGCATAGGAAAAGGCCGGATTTGAAAGTTAGGAGCAATCATGGCCAGTGACAACGGAAAGAGCTTCCTCGACAAGTTTGCCGAGGTCTCTGCAAAGGTGGGAAACCAGGTTCACCTGCGTTCCCTGCGTGACGCCTTCGCGACCATCACGCCGCTCTATATCCTTGCGGGTATCGCGGTTCTTATCAACAACGTCGTGTTCCCTCTGTTCCCGCTCGATGCGGCGGGTCTTGCCAATCTTCAGACGTGGGGTTCGGCAATTACGCTGGGCACCCTCAACGTCTCTGCAATTATCTTGGCCGGATTGATTGGCTACAGCCTCGCTAAGAACAAGCGTTTCGATAACCCGCTCGCTTGCGTGGTCGTCGCTATCTCTGCTTTCGTCATCATGATGCCGCAGCAGATCACCGCCACGCTTGCCGCCACGAGCCCGCTGCTCACCGACAAGATCACCTCCGCCGAGGTCACGGGCGCCCTTTCGACTGCCAACACTGGCACTAATGGTCTGTTCTCGGCCATTATCATCGCCCTGCTTTCCGTCTCGCTTTTCATCAAGATTTCTGGCGTCGAGAAGCTCAAGGTTAAGCTGGGCGAGGGCGTGCCTCCCGCGGTCTCCAACTCCTTCAACGTCATGATCCCGATGCTGCTCAACCTCGCGATCTTCGCTCTTGCCGCAGCCCTGCTTGCCGTGTGCGCCGGCACCGATCTGTGCGCCATCATCTCCACGTGCATCTCCAACCCGCTCAAGAGCATCATGAACGCCGGTCCGTGGGCTGTTATCCTCATCTACACCCTTGCTAACCTGCTGTTCTGCGTCGGTATTCACCAGTCCACCATCTCTGGCGCTACCGTCGAGCCGATCCTGACCATGCTCATCGTCGACAACATGGCTACCTTTGCCGCCGGTGGCACCATCCAGCCCGATCACTACATGAACATGCAGATCGTTAACAGCTTCGCCCTCATCGGCGGCTCGGGCTGCACCCTCATGCTCCTGCTCGACACGCTCCTGTTCTCCAAGAACAAAGCTTCCGAGACCGTTTCCAAGATGGCTATCCTGCCTGGTCTGTTCAACATCAACGAGCCGGTTATCTACGGTTACCCCATCGTGTACAACCTGCCGCTCATGATCCCGTTCGTCCTCCTTCCCGACCTGTTCATCGGCATCACCTATGGCCTTACCTGCGCAGGCATCATCAGCCCCTGCATCGCCCAGGTGCCCTGGACTATGCCTCCCGTCATCAATGCCCTGCTCGCTACGGGCTTTGACTGGCGCGCCGGCGTGTGGCAGGCTCTCGAGATTGTCATTGGCATGGCCGTCTACCTGCCCTTTATGAAGATTTCCGAGAAGGCAATCGCCAAGCAGGAGGCCCTTGCCGAGCAGAACGCCTAAACGTTCGCTTTCCCTTCCACCGTTGCGGGCACCGGTACGCGGTGCCGGTGCCCGCGGCTCTCTCCCTTGTGTAAAGATGCAGGGGGGGTGGGCACAATAGCCGCAAGGAATAAAACCAGTCGTCGTCTGCGCGCCGCGCAGTTATAAGGAGGAAACCATGAAGAAGATCATGCTCTGCTGCAATGCCGGTATGTCCACGAGCCTGCTGGTCCAGAAGATGCAGGCCGAGGTTGCAAACCGTGGTCTGGATATTGAGGTCGAGGCTCGTCCCATGAACGAGGCCCACGATCACCTGGGCGAGTGCGACATGTTGCTGCTTGGTCCGCAGATCGGCTACACCAAGGGCGATTTTGAGAAGGAGGCCGCCGGTCGTTTCCCGGTCGAGGTCATCAACATGGTCGACTACGGCCGCATGAACGCTGCCGGCATCATCGACCACTGCGTCAGCGTGATGGGCTAGGTGCTCCGCATGGAGGATATGAACGAACTGCAGATGACCTGCTTTGAGATCATCAGCTACGTCGGTACCGCCAAGAGCATGTACATCAATGCCGTGCAAAAGGCCAAGGAGGGCGATTTTGACGCCGCCGAGGAGCTTATCAAGCAGGGCGACGAGGCCTATAACGGTGGCCACGATGTTCACATGGGGCTTCTGAAGAAGGAGGCCAACGGCGAGCGTAACGGTGAGGCTCCGTTGATTCTGCTGCATGCCGAGGACCAGATGGCCGGCACCGAGACCATGCGCGTCATGGCGACGGAGCTCATCGAGATCCACAAGCAGCTGCAGGCACTCAAGGCCTAGTCGGCGTTATCGCCGCGATGGGCCGTGCGGTCCAACAGACAACACAGTCCCTTTGACGGGCGCCGGGAGTCTCCGCCTCCCGGCGCCTTTATATTTGGGGAAGGTCTTGCGCGATCTATTGAGTGACCATTCGCGCTTCCCCAGATAAAACCTGCCAAAACAAACCTGCCCCTTTTTGGCAGGTTTTTGCCTTGGGAGCGGTACCATACAGGCAATGTTTAAACGAGAAAGGCGGGCTCCCATGGAACCTAAGCAGTATTACATCGGCATCGACGTCGGCGGCACTTCGGTTAAGGAGGGCCTGTTCGACGAGGACGGTAACCTGCTGGCCAAGGCCAGCGTGCCCACGCCGCCTATCGTTGACGCCGCGGGCTTTGCCGCGGTGACCGAGGCTATCGACCAGGTGGTCGCCAAGGCCCAGATTCCGCGCGCCTTTGTGGCGGGTATTGGCCTGGCCGTTCCGTGCCCCATCCCGGCATCGGGCGATGCCAAGGTCAAGGCCAACATTGCCATTAACCTGCCCGAGCTAAGAGTCGCCATTCAGGAGCACTGCCCCGACGCGGTCGTTAAGTACGAGAACGATGCCAACGCCGCTGCCATGGGCGAGGCCTGGCTCGGCTCTGCCAAGGGCGTACAGAACGTGGTGATGGTCACCATTGGTACCGGCGTGGGTGGCGGCGTTATCGTCAACGGCGACGTGGTGTCGGGCGTTGTGGGTGCCGGCGGCGAGATTGGCCACATGTGCCTGAACCCGGCTGAGGAGCGCACCTGCGGCTGTGGCGGCCATGGCCATCTGGAGCAGTATTCCAGCGCCACCGGCGTGGTGAGTAACTACCTTGCCGAGTGCAAGAAGGCGGGCGTCGAGCCCATCGAGCTCACCGGGCCTTCTGATTCCAAGGACGTGTTCCAGGCCTGCCGCGAGGGTGACAAGCTCGCGCTGGCAGCTGCCGATACCATGGCCGACTATCTCGGCCGCGCCCTGGCGCTTATTGCCAACGTGGTCGATCCCGAGATGTTCCTGATCGGCGGCGGTGCTTCCGCTTCGGCCGATGTCTACCTCGACAAGGTCCGCGAGCACTTTAAGCAGTACGCGCTCTCCGCCTCGCGCGAGACGCCCATTAAGGTCGCTTCGCTCGGCAACGACGCCGGCATCATCGGTGCCGCTTACGTAGCCCTGCGCGCCGCCGGCAAATAGCTGGTGCAAGGGGGCCAGGTTACTTTGCACCAACATGGTGCAAAAGGGACAGCCTTGGCCTCCATGCCTGCCCCAAAATATGCCGTAGCCCTTCCGTCTGCGAAGGCTCGGCATCGGCGTGCTACCATAGCTACGTCCAAGTACACATATCAAGTGGAGGATATCCATGGCAAACGTTCTTGTCTTTGGTCACCAGAACCCCGATAACGACGCCATCATGAGCGCCGTCGTCCTGTCCCAGCTGCTCAACCAGGTTGAGTATGCCGGCAACACCTACGAGGCCTGCGCCCTTGGTCAGCTTCCGGCAGAGTCCGCCAAGCTGCTCGCCGACGCCGGCATTGCCGAGCCCCGCGTGATTGAGTCCGTCGAGGCCGGTCAGCTTGTCGTCCTCACCGACCACAACGAGTCCGCCCAGTCCGTCGCGGGCCTTAAGGACGCCACGGTCTTTGGCGTCGTCGACCATCACCGCATCGGCGACTTCGAGACCGCCGGCCCGCTGCATTACATCTGCCTGCCCTGGGGCTCCAGCTGCACCATCGTCACCAAGCTCGCCGGCGTGCTCGGCGCTGAGCTTTCCGACGTACAGGCCAAGCTGCTGCTCTCGGCCATGATGACCGACACGCTCATGCTCAAGAGCCCCACCACCACCGATGTCGACCGCGCCGTCGCCGCCAAGCTCGGCGAGCAGGTGGGCGTCGACCCGGTCAAGTTTGGCATGGAGGTCTTCCTCACCCGTCCGTCCGGCTCCTTCACTGCAGCCGAGATGGTCGGCAACGACATCAAGATGTTCGAGCCCGCTGGCAAGAAGCTGCTCATTGGCCAGTACGAGACCGTCGACAAGAGCCGCGCACTCGGCATGATCGACGAGATCCGCGAGGCCATGCGCGCCTACGCCGCCGAGAAGGGCGCCGACGGCATTGTCCTGTGCATCACCGACATCATGGAGGAGGGCTCGCAGGTCCTGCTCGAGGGCGAGACCGAGGCTGCTCAGAAGGGCCTGGGCATTGCCGACGAGCACGACGGCGTCTGGATGCCGGGCGTCCTCTCCCGTAAGAAGCAGGTCGCTGCCCCCATCATGGCCGCCTGCTAGGTTTAGTTGACCAAACGCCCCGATCGGATCGCGGACGCCCCGCGCTCCGGTCGTTTTTTGTGCGCGGGACCACGTCGCCTATTGGACAGGGGCGCCCGTGCCGTTGAGCAAATAATGTTCAACCTGTGGTTCCGCTTTTCGGCCGCGCTTGCGCGCTTGTCGCGCAGGGTAGGCTAGATGCAAGCGTAATACGTTAGAGCGCGGCGCCGCCATCTGGGCGGGCCGTGCTTTTTTAAGACGGGAGCTTTCCCGTGAAAGGAGCCGCCCATGGCAGCAACTGAGCAGCTGTTCAATGTTCGTGAGCGCAAGCGCTTTGAACGTCACGACATCTGGGAGCGCATTGCCGAGAACGGCACCATTTCTGCCGCCGTCATGGTGATCGCCGCCATCGCCGCCGTCATCTGCGCCAATACCGATGCCTACGAGGCCATCCATCACTTTTTGGAGACCCCGCTGTATGTGGGCCTGGGCAACCTTACGGCTGGTCTCACCGTTGAGCTTTTCGTCAACGACTTCCTCATGGCGATTTTCTTTTTGTTGGTGGGCATTGAGCTTAAGTACGAGATGACGGTCGGCGAGCTCAAGAATCCGCGTCAGGCCATGCTTCCCATGTTGGCGGCGGTGGGCGGCGTCGTCGTTCCCGCCTGCATCTACCTGATCTTTAACCATGCCGGCGCCCGCAACGGTTGGGCCATCCCCATGGCAACCGATATTGCCTTTGCGCTGGGCGTGCTGTCGCTTTTGGGCAACCGCGTTCCCAACGGCGTGCGCGTGTTCTTCTCGACGCTCGCTATCGCCGACGACCTGATCTCCATCGCCGCCATCGCCATCTTCTACGGTCAGAGCCCCAATCCGTTTTGGTTGGGCGCCGCCGCGCTTGTGACCTGCGCGCTCGTGTGGCTCAACAAGACGCAGCATTACCGCCTTGCCCCGTATTCGGTACTGGGGCTGCTGTTGTGGTTCTGCATGTTCAAGAGCGGCGTACATGCCACGCTTGCTGGCGTCATCCTGGCCTTCACCATTCCGGCCAAGTGCGGCGTCAAGCTCGATAGTCTCACCGATTGGCTGGGCGAGTGCCTGCCGCTGCTCGATGACCGCTACGACGACGAGGCACACATCCTGGGCCAGCATGACTTTACCGTCTCGACTACCAAGGTCGAGCGCGTCATGCACCGCGTGACCCCGCCGCTTATCCGTATGGAGCGTCTGATCTCCACGCCGGTCAACTTTGTGATCCTGCCGATCTTTGCGTTCGTAAACGCTCAGGTTCGCTTAGTGGGCGTGGACATGAGCACGCTGCTCACCGATCCGGTGACGCTCGGCGTGTACTTTGGCATGCTGCTGGGCAAGCCGATCGGCATCTTTGGTATGACGTTTGCCCTGGTTAAGCTTAAGGCCTGCGAGCTGCCGCACAATGTCAACTGGCACATGATTGCCGGCGTGGGCATTCTGGGCGGTATCGGCTTTACCATGTCGATCCTCATCAGCGGCCTCGCCTTCCCGACGGCCCAGTTTGAGGTTCTAGCTGCCAAGGCCGCTATTCTCGCCGGCTCTGTCACCGCGGCCGTACTTGGCATGATCTACATGAGTGTGATCTGCAAGCACCCCGCGCCCAAGAACGAGTAGGCGCGTAGAAACAGACGCCAGAGCCTGCTCGAGCGCGTGTAAAACGCGGTTTTGAGTGGTACTTGCCACCTGCCGGACACCCCAGTGGCCAAAAAACGCCGTTTGTGAGTACTGTCACAAACGGCGTTTCATTTTAGGCGCGAAAAATAATGTACAAATCTATTCTGTCTGTGCATTAACGATTGCGTGGCTGGACGAAAAATGCTGATGCATCCTTCCAAAACCGGACACAAAAGGCCAAGACTGGCCTTTTTAATTCAAAATCGCTGTTACTAAAAAAGTAACAGTACTCATATTTGCTATTTTTTGACCACAGGCCCCAATGACTAGGTTTATTCCACGGTGCCGTAGATGGCGCCCCAGCCGTGGGCGGCCAAGGCGGAGTTGAGCTGGTCGCAAAGTGACTGGCGGTCGTAATAGCCGGGCGGTAGCAGGTTCACGATTTCCATGAGATCGGGCGCCAGGTCCAAGATTTCGGCCTGTACGATCAGATCCAGGCGGTCGATGGCGTGGCGGTCGTAAAACAGTCCGTCGACCAGGCGCTGAAGGTCGCCGAATTCCTCGGCCTGGAACGATCCGTACTCCATAGTGCCTCCTTGGGCGCTTCATGCCGGCATGCGCGGCGATTCGTAATTCATTGCGATGGACTTAATCTATCACGGCTTCATAACGTTGCGACGGTGGCGGTCTATACTTAGAAGAATTGCAACGTACCGCTTCGTGAAAGGTCGCACCCATGCAGACGATCTACCAGAAGATGGAAACCACCGAACTCGATGCCGCCATCGAGGCGCTCAAAGCCGAGGTCGCCGAGGTCAAGGCCAAGGGCCTGGCGCTCGACATGGCCCGCGGCAAGCCGTCGCCCTCCCAGGTGGACATCTCTCGACCCATGCTCGATATCCTCAATGCCGATGCCGATCTGCACGACGGCAACGTCGACTGCTCCAACTACGGCTGCTTTGAGGGCATTCCTTCGGCGCGCAAGCTAGCGGGGGAGTTTTTGGGTTGCCCCGCCGAGCAGACGCTCGTACTGGGTTCGTCGAGCCTTTTGATCGAGCATGACATCGCCGGCATGTTCTGGCGCTGCGGCTCGTGCGGCAGCGAGCCCTGGGAGGCTTACGAGGCCGCGCACGACGGCAAGAAGGTCAAGTTCCTGTGCCCGGTTCCCGGCTACGACCGTCACTTTGGCATCACCGCCGACCTGGGTATCGAGAATGTCCCCGTCGCGATGACCGACAACGGCCCCGACATGGACGAGGTCGAGCGCCTGGTTGCCGCCGACGACTCCATCAAGGGCATCTGGTGCGTGCCCAAGTATTCCAACCCCACGGGCATCACCTTTAGCGAGGACACCGTGCGTCGCCTGGTTGAGATGCCCACGGCCGCACCCGATTTCCGCATCTTCTGGGACAACGCCTACTGCGTGCACGACCTGTACGACGAGACCGACGAGCTCGCAAACATCTTTGACCTCGCTCGCGCGGCGGGCACCGAGGACCGCGTGGTGGCATTTGCCTCGACGTCCAAGATCACCTTCCCGGGCGCCGGTATTGGCTTTATCGGTGCGAGCCCCGCGGTCATCGCCGAGTTCTCCAAGCGCCTGAAGGCCGGCCTCATCAGCGCCGACAAGCTCAACCAGCTGCGTCACGTGCGCTTCCTTCCCACCATCGAGGCGGTCAAGGAGCACATGAAAAAGCATGCCGAGTTCTTGCGCCCGCGCTTTGAGGCCGTCGAGCGCAAGCTCACCGAGGGCTTGGGCGACACGGGCTGCGCCACCTGGACGCACCCCCGCGGCGGCTACTTTGTAAGCTTCGATGGTCCCGAGGGCTCGGCTCAAAAGGTCGCCGCGCTTTGCGCCGACCTGGGCGTCAAGCTCACGCCGGCCGGTGCTACCTGGCCCTATGGCAAGGACCCGCGCGATACCAACATCCGCATCGCGCCGAGCTATCCCACGGTCGAGGACCTGGAGGCCGCGCTCGATGTGCTGGTGCTGGCCGTTAAGCTTGTCGCTGCCGAGCTCGCGCGTGCCGAGCGCGCCTAACGCGTAGGGCCCCGCAAGTCCGCGCCTAGTACTATCCGCACTTTCGATACGTAAAGGAGCGTATACATGGATTTGGGTATTTCTACCAACCCCACGCCAGAGCTCTACACCATTAAGGTGACCGGTGAGATCGATATCTCTAACGCCGATAGCCTGCGCAATGCCATCGACCTGGCGCTCGAGCAGCCCACTGAGGCCGTTGAGCTCGATTTTGCCCAGGTGAGCTACATCGATTCGACGGGCATTGGCGTGCTTGTGGGCGCCGCACACCACGCAGCTGATCATAGTAAGCGTTTTAGCTGCGTCAACGTGCAGCCCCCGGTGATGCGCGTGGTTCAGCTGTTGGGCGTCGACCAGGAGATTTCGATCACCGCTGCATAATCTTTGTCCCCAAAAGGGCGTGCCGTTTGGCATATGTTTGTGATGCGCTCGGACGTTTTGGCGTCCGGGCGCTATACTTGACCGAATGAATAGACGAGTTCCGGCCGAATGGCGCGGTGCGGGCTCGAATCACATCGAGCCTTGGAGGTATGTGTGTTTGGTATTGGAGAAGGTGAGCTGGCAATCATCGTGGTCTTCGGCTTTTTGCTGTTTGGCCCGGATAAGCTCCCGCAGATGGGCCGTACGATCGGCCGTGCCATCCGTCAGTTCCGCGAGACGCAGGAAAAGATGACGGCGGTTGTCCAGTCCGAGATCATCGATCCGGTAAGCGAGGCCGCTTCGGCTCCGGTCAAGCCCAAGAAGGCTGCCGTCGATGACGATTCCGATGCGGACGAGGATGCCGCCGAGACGGTAGCGCCCGCCAAGAAGGAGACCTGTCTCTTATACACATCTCCGAGCCCACGAGACCGTACTAGATCTCG
>CABSMZ010000019.1 GCA_902478875.1 uncultured Collinsella sp. | reverse complement strand
AGTTGTTGACGCTGCTGTCGCTGTTGGTTCGGGCGTTGGGAAACGTTTGTTGCACTACGCTGCTGACCGTGGCTCGGCGCGATAGGACGCGGCGACTGAACGCCGCCGGCGTGCCTGCTCGGCTGCTGCGGATCGGGAATCAGTTGAGTTCGATCGTCTTGCGACATCGTATGCATATCCTTCGATTTTCGCCTTGCGGTTCATCGTGTTTTTACTGGGCTTGCATTATAGCGATTGCCCTGCTGTTTGTGGTACGGAAACGGTGGCATTCAAAAGAGGTGGGACATTTGTCCCACCTTTGAGTCGTTCTTTGTCGCTATCCGCACACACCGCATTTTGCACAGGCCGAAAGTGCGGCCGGAGCCTGCGCGATGCCGCCTTTTGCCGTCTCGCGCAGCGTGGCCGGCAACGCGTGACCCACCGAGAGCATGACATGTGCCATCTGGTCAAACGGCACCAAGCTCTTAATGCCTGCGAGGGCGAGTTGTGCCGAGCTAAAGGCCGCTGCCACGCCGATGGCGTTGCGGTTTTGGCAGGGCACCTCCACGAGGCCACCGACGGGGTCGCAAACGAGACCCAGCAGGTTACTCAGCGCGATGGAGCTGGCGTCGAGCGCCTGCTCGGGCGTGCCGCCGAGCATCTGCACCAGCGCGGCGGCCGCCATGGCGGCGGCGCTTCCCACCTCGGCCTGACAGCCGCCCTCAGCGCCGGCGACGCAGGCGCTTGTGGTGAGGTTGAGGCCGATGGCGGCTGCGCAGTAGAGCGCGTCCATGACCTGCTCGTCGTCGAGCTGCAGGCGATCGGCGAGCGCAAGCACGCAGCCGGGTACAACACCCGCTGAGCCTGCCGTGGGGGCGGCGACGATGACGCCCATCGTGGCGGAGCGCTCGAGCACGGCCATCGCGCGGGCCACGGCGTCGGTTTGAACGGTGCCCATCAAGTTGGAGCTAAGGTCGTTGCTGCCGGTGGCATCGACAAGCTTAGCCTCGCCGCCGATAAGCCCACCGAGCGATCGCTGCGGATTAGCGATGGGGGCTGTGGTCTCCTCGCGCATGACGTCGAGCACGCGGCGCATGGCGGCGACGGCGTGCGCCTCACCGGTCAGGCGCGCCTCTCGCACGGCCATAACGGCGCCAATGCTGAGCCCCAGTTCCTCGCACGCATCGAGCAGCTGCTCGCCGTCGTCGAAGATCTCCTTGGCCGAGACGCCGGGGGAGAGCGACGAGGCAGAACCGGGGAGCTCGATAAAGGTCGCGTAATCGACATTGTCGAGCTTGCGTAACATGGGGACGACGGTGTCGTCGGGCGCACCGTCGGTCTCAAAGACGGAGTAGGCCTGGCCGCCCACTTCGGTTCGGTAGGTGCGGCAGAAGGCGATGTTCACGTGGGCGTAGGCGAGCAGGTTCGTGAGCGCGGCGAGCACGCCGGGAACGTCCTTGTGCGCCACGAAGAGCGTGGAATACATGCCCGAGATGTCGACGCCGACGCCGTTAATGCGGCTGATGCGCATCTTGCCGCCGCCCAGGCTCTCGCCGCGGACCTGCGCCGTGGCGCCCGTGTCGTCGACCATATCGATGTCGACGGTGTTGGGGTGGATGGAGGCGTCGTCGCCCTTGATGTCAAAGTGATATTCGAGGCCCTGCTCGCGAGCGAGGTCGAAGGCCTGCTTGATGTTCTCGTCATCGGTGTCGAGGCCCAGGATGCCCGCGACGAGCGCACGGTCGGTGCCGTGGCCGCGGTAGGTGTGGGCGAAGGAGTTCCATAGGCCAAAGGTGACTTTGGCGATGCGGCCTTCCAGCAGGCTGGCGGCAACTTGGGCGCAGCGCAGGGCGCCGGCGGTGTGCGATGAGCTGGGGCCGACCATGACGGGCCCCAAGATCTCAAATGCCGAGGTCGTAGCTAATGTTTGCGGCTTGCCTGCCATGGCTGCTCCTTTAATCTATCCCGTCGTCCCGAGGTGCGGGGCATAAGGTCGCCTGCTCGGACAGTCCTGACTCGCACGGAGAGCACATTAAGTGCTCTCCGGCTCGTGCGGAACTCGCGATCGACCTTATGCCCCGCCCCTCGGGACTAAGGATACATGGTTGGAGTGCCCGTGCTGCAAAATTCATTAGCTAGTGACGCAGCGTAGGTTCATATCGAAACATCTTCACTACCGGATTAATAAAAAAGAAGTACCGCTTGGGGGCGGTACTTCTTTTGAAAGCGTGTGCGCGTTGTGACCTTGGTGGTTCCCAATTACAGCCCGCAGGCTGCTTTGAGTTCTTCGACTCGGTCGGTATTCTCCCAGGTGAAGTCGGCGTCTTCGCGGCCGAAGTGACCGTAGGCTGCCGTCTTTTCGTAGATGGGGCGACGCAGGTCTAGGTCGCGGATGATTGCGCCTGGGCGCAGGTCGAAGGTCTTCTCTACGGCCTCAACGATCGTGTCCTCGGCAACCTTGGCGGTTCCAAAGGTATCGACCATGATTGAAAGGGGCTTGGAAACGCCGATGGCGTAGGCAAGCTCGACCTCGCAGCGGTCGGCCAGACCGGCGGCGACCACGTTCTTGGCTACCCAGCGCGCGGCATACGCGGCGGAGCGGTCGACCTTGGTGCAGTCCTTGCCGCTAAAGGCACCGCCGCCGTGACGGCCATAGCCGCCGTAGGTGTCGACGATGATCTTACGGCCAGTCAGTCCCGTGTCACCCATAGGTCCGCCCACGACAAAGCGACCGGTGGGGTTCACGTAGATGTCGGCGTTGTCCCACGGCATGTTCTCGGCGGCCATGACCGGGGTGATGACGTGCTCGATTAGGTCGGCCTTGATCTTGCCCATGTCCTCGATCTCGGCGGCGTGCTGCGTGGAGATGACGATGGTCGTGACCTCGACGGGCTTGCCGTCCTCGTAGCGCACGGTGACCTGGGTCTTGCCATCGGGACGCAGATAGGCGAGGGTACCGTCGTGACGCACGGCAGCCAGGCGCTCGGCCAGGCGGCTTGCCAGGTAGTGAGGCATGGGCATGAGGGTCTTGGTCTCGTTGGAGGCGTAACCGAACATCATGCCCTGGTCGCCGGCACCGATCAGGTCGATCGGGTCGGTGGTAGCGCCGGTCTGGGTCTCGAAGGACTCGTCAACGCCCTGAGCGATATCGGGTGACTGCTCGTGGATGAGGCTCATGACGCCGCAGGTGTCGCAGTCAAAACCGAACTTGGCACGGTTGTAGCCAATGCGGCGGATAACGCCGCGGGCGATTTCCTGTACGTCGACATAGGCCTGAGTGCGAATCTCGCCGGCGACGATGACGGTGCCGGTGGTCACGAGGGTCTCGCAGGCGCAGCGAACGTTCTCCACGTTGGCAGGCACGCCGTTGGGGGCGATGTAGCCCTGCTCCTGGAGCTCTATTTCTTTGGCGAGGATTGCGTCGAGGACGGCGTCGCTGATCTGGTCGGCGATCTTATCGGGATGACCTTCGGTCACCGACTCCGACGTAAAAACAAAGGACCCGTGTTGGGGCGGGATGGAACGAAGTTCTTCTGACATGATAGTCCTTTCAAAAACGTGTCCCGGCGACCGTTACCATTCCGCCGGGCTCTCTATGCAAAGGCACATCATAGCGCGTAAATCAAACATTCACACCCTTTCCGCACCTACTCATTGGGGACAGACTTAAATGACCAGCCTTAAACTAAGAACGTCTCCAACGACTGGTCATTTAAGTCTGTCCCCAATGATTGGGTCGGTGCCCTTTGTGCGGAGGTTGCTTTGATGCTTTATACTGATGCGGTTAGACATCCATCCTGCAATCGAGGAGATTTCCATGGCATCAGACGTTCGTGTCCGCTTTGCACCCTCACCGACGGGCAAGCTGCACATCGGCGGCGCCCGCACCGCTATCTATAACTGGGCTTTCGCCCGCGCAAACGGCGGCACGTTCATCCTGCGCATCGACGACACCGACCCCACCCGCTCCACCGACGAGAACACGCAGATTATCCTGCGCGCCATGCGTTGGCTGGGCCTGGACTGGGACGAGGGTCCCGAGGTGGGCGGCGACTTTGGCCCCTACGCCCAGACCGAGCGCCTGGACCTGTACAAGCAGGCCGCCCAGAAGCTTTGGGACGAGGGCAAGGCCTATCCCTGCTTCTGCACCAAGGAGCAGCTCGACGCCGACCGCAAGGCCGCGCAGGAGCGCAAGGACCCCTTCCAGGGCTATCAGCGCCGTTGCCGCGATCTTGATCCCGAGGAGGCCCGCCGCCGCATCGAGGCCGGCGAGTCCTACGTCCTGCGTATTAAGGTGCCCGAGGACCGCGGCGACGTCGTCATCCACGACGCCGTCCACGGCGAGGTGACCTTCGACGCCAAGGAGCTCGACGACTTTGTCATCTTCCGCTCCGATGGCACGCCCACGTACAACTTCGCGACCGTCGTCGACGACGCCATGATGAAGATCACCCACGTCATCCGCGGCGACGACCACCTGTCCAACACCCCGCGTCAGGTCATGGTCTACGAGGCCCTCGGCGCGCCCGTGCCTACGTTCGCCCACATCTCCATGATCTTGGGTGCCGACGGCAAGAAGCTCTCCAAGCGCCACGGCGCCACCTCGGTGGAGGAGTACCGCGACGCCGGCTACCTGTCCGACGCCTTCGTCAACTACCTGGCGCTGCTCGGCTGGTCGCTCGACGGTGAGACCACGATCATCCCGCGCGATGTCCTGGCCAGCAAGTTCTCGCTCGACCGCATCTCTAAGAACCCGGCGACCTTCGACCCCAAGAAGCTCGATTGGGTCAATGCCGAGTACATCAACGGCATGTCCGATGCTCAGTTTGCCGACGAGATCATGGTCCCCGAGCTGCACGAGGCGGGTCTCATCGAGGGTAATGTCGAGTACGGCGAGGATTGGATCGATGCGCTTGCCGCCATCGTCAAGCCGCGCACCAAGATGCCGGCCGACGCCGTGACCGTCGCCGCTCCCATCTTTGCCACGGCCGAGACGCTCGAGTATGACGAGAAATCCGTCAACAAGGGCCTGGCCAAGGAGGGCATGGGTGTCATTCTGGATGCCTCCAAGGCCGCGCTCGAGGGTGTGAACGAGTGGACGGCTGCCAACATCGACGCCGCGCTTGAGCCGCTGCCCGAGCAGATGGACCTCAAGAAGCGCGTGGTGTTCCAGGCCGTGCGCGTCGCCGTCTGCGGCAACATGGTGAGTCCTCCGCTGGGCGAGACCATGGCGCTCATCGGCCGCGACGACTGCCTGGCGCGCATCGACCGCGCCCGCACGATGGCGCTGTAATCGCTGCGCAAACGTATGTATCCGAGCCCCGTTCACCCGAGCGGGGCTCTTGTTTCTGTAGACGTATGGGATAGGAGGTGCTGGAGCCGTGGCTGAGCAACTTTCGCTGTTTGGTTCGCCGGAACCGGAGGAGGTTCCGGTGAAGCCAGTGTCTGCCGCTGCCTCGGCTCAGCCTAAGCCTGCACCTGAGCCCATCGCCGCCTATGCGAGCGTGGTTCTAGACATCCCGACGCGTGCGCTGTCCGAGCCGTTTGCCTATGGCATTCCTCAACCCCTTGCTAGCGACGCGCAGATCGGATCCACGGTCCTGGTCCATTTTGGCAACCGTGCGGCCGCGGGCTATATCGTCGACATTGCGCCTGAGCTGGGCGACCTACAGGGCAACAACGCCCTCGACCCTTCGCGCATTAAGCCCGTCGAAGCCATCCTCAGCAAACCGCTCTTTACCGCCGAGGCTGCCCGTATCGCGTGCTGGATGAGCCGCGAGTATGTCGCGACACTTTCCGAGTGCCTGCGCCTGTTCTTGCCACCGGATGGAAGCCCGCGTGTGGTCAAGGGCGACGATGGCGTGTGGACGGTTGAACGTCCCGCCGTCAAGCCTATCAAAAACCGCTGGGTCATGCTCACGCCCGAGGGATTTGACTATACGCCGCCCAAGACCGCCGTTCGCCAGCGTCAGCTCATCGAGGCGCTCCAGTGCGGACCGGTCACGACGCGCGACCTCAACCTTCTCTATAACAGCATGTCGGCGACCATCAAGGCGCTCGAAAAGCGCGGCGTCGTGGTGGTAGAGGAGCGCCGTGCTTGGCGTGGCTGCAGCGAGCAGACCACGCTGTCCTCGGCAAGTGGTAAGGCGCCGGTCGCACTTACCAACGGCCAGCAACAGGCACTCGCGCAGATTGAGCGCGCCCGTCTGGACGCTCATGGCGACGTGGTGTTGGTTGACGGCGTCACCGGCTCCGGCAAAACCGAGGTGTACCTCTCCGCCATCGAGCGCGTGCTGGCGGCCGGCCGTTCGGCCTGCGTGCTCGTGCCCGAGATCTCACTGACGGCCCAAACCGTCGGCCGCTTCCGCTCGCGCTTTGGCGAGACGGTAGCCGTGTTCCATTCGCGTCTTTCTGCTGGCGAGCGCCTGGACCAGTGGGATATGGTTGCCAGCGGTGCGGCCCGCGTGGTCGTCGGCGCCCGCTCGGCGCTCTTTTGCCCGCTCAGCGACTTGGGCCTCATCATCATCGACGAGGAGCACGAGACCAGCTACAAGCAGGGCTCCAGTCCGCGCTACCACGCGCGCGAGGTGGCGGCCGAGATGGCGCGTCGCTATCGCTGCCCGCTCGTGCTGGGCTCGGCCACGCCTTCTGCTGAGGCCCTCGACCGCTGCCGCCGTGGCACGTATAACGGTGCCACCTGGACGCGCGTCGAGATGCCCGAGCGCCCGGGACACGCCGTGCTGCCGACAGTCCGCATTGCCGACCTGCGCCGTGAGTTCTCGCACGGCAGCCGCTCTATGTTCTCAAAACCGCTGATGGAAGGGCTGGAGCGTGTGGTCGAGCGCCGCGAGAAGGCCGTGCTGCTGCATAACCGCCGTGGCTTTGCGCCGTTCCTTATGTGCCGCGAGTGCGGCTGCGTCCCCACTTGCAACCACTGCTCCACCGCGCTTACGTATCACGAGCGCACACACACTCTGCAGTGTCACACATGCGGTTCGTCTTGGCGCGTGCAGCCCTATCCGGCGCCCACAAGCCGTTGCCCCAAATGTGGCAGTCGCTACCTGGCAAAAATGGGCCTGGGTACGCAGCAGATCGAGGACGCACTGCACCAGATGCTTCCCGAGGATGTCGCCATTATTCGCATGGATGCCGATTCCACGCGCGGAAAGGACGCGCACAAAAAGCTGCTTGAGCAGTTCGATGCCGCCGATTGCGCCGTGTTGCTGGGCACCCAAATGATCGCAAAAGGCCTCGACTTTCCCGAGGTCACGCTTGTGGGCGTGGTCAATGCCGACTTCGCCCTCAAGCTGCCCGACTTTCGCGCAGGGGAGCGCGCCTACGATCTGCTGGAGCAGGTTGCGGGCCGCGCCGGCCGCGGCGATCGCCCCGGCGAGGTTATCATCCAGACCTACCTGCCCGAGGATCCGGTCATTCGCGCCGTCGCTGAACATGACCGTTCGATCTTTACCGACTACGACCTGGACCAGCGCCGCGACGCGCTGTACCCGCCGTTTGTTCGCCTGGTCAACATCTTGGTGTGGTCGGCGAATGCGGACGTTGCGCGGGACTACATCGGTCGCATCGCGAAGCTCCTCAAGCGTCTCTGGCATGCCGCCGCGCCCGACTTTTTGCGGGCGGGGAGCGCCGTGCCCCAGGTGCTTGGTCCGGCTTCGTGTGTAATCGAGAGAGCCAAGGACCGTTACCGCTTCCATCTGCTTGTGAAGTCGCCCGTGGGGTACCATGTCTCTGATGATATCGACACCTGCCTCAAAGAGGTGGGCTCTGTGCGCGGCGTGAGCGTGAGCGTTGACGTCGACGCCTATGATTTGATGTAACAACCCGAAAGGATGGCCATGGAAGCCAACGGAATCGTTCTGTCGCCCGACCCTCGTCTGCGCCAGGAGTGCGCCGTCATCGAGGAGATTACCCCGGCGATCGAGGCGCTTGCCGAGAAGATGAAGAAGATAATGTTCGAGAACGGTGGCTGCGGCCTGGCTGCTCCGCAGATCGGCGAGCTTATTCAGCTCGTCACCATCGACTGCGATTACAGCGACAAGAACGACTACGACCCGTACGTGCTCATCAATCCCGTCATTGTTGAGCAGAGCGACCATCTGGTGCCCTTTAGCGAGGGCTGCCTGTCTATCCCAGGCATTAGCTGCGAGATCGAGCGTCCCGACCATGTCGTCGTCGAGGCGTACGATCTGGATGCCAACCTGATTCGCTACGAGGCCTCGGGTGACCTGTTCTGCGTGTGCCTGCAGCATGAGATTGATCACCTGCACGGCAATACCATGTTCGAGCGACTGAAGCCCATGCAGAGGATCAAGGCAGTAAAGGAATACCAGGACGCCCTGGCCCGCGGCGCTCGACCGGGCGAGACGGAGTAGGTCCCACCGTCCCCGGTGCTGAGCGCCCACATATCGTCCCGTGCTCAAACATTCTCGCTTTGCTGCGAAACTGCGCGCGGGACGATATGTGGGCGCTCAGCACCGGGGACTGCGTTGTTCTGGCTCGTTTCGCCCGGGTGCCGTTGGGCCAGGGAAGGGCGTCTTCGCTGATAGTCTTTGTTGAGAGAGAGCTGCTTTTATTGCGGCTCTTTCTTTGGTTTTGGGTATATTTGTTCTTGTTGAATTGTTATTGCGGATGAGCTGGGTACTTGGCTTTCCGCTGCTCTTTGTAGCCGTCTCGGCTTTGGTTGAGAGGAGACGATCTTTATGCGTATTGTGTTTATGGGTACGCCTGATTTTGCTGTGCCTTCGTTGAGTTCGCTAGTTGAGGCTGGGAATGAGATTGCGCTTGTTGTTACTCGTCCTGATGCTGTTCGTGGGCGTGGTAAAAAGTTGGAGCCGTCTCCTGTTAAGGCTAAGGCGCTTGAGCTGGGGTTGCCGGTTGTTGAGGCTAATCGTATGACGCCTGAGGTTGTTGAGGCGCTTCAGGCTGCCCGGGCCGATATTTTCTGTGTGGCTGCTTATGGCTGCATTTTGCCTGATGACGTGCTGCATATGGCGCCGCTTGGTATTGTGAATGTTCATGCGTCCTTGCTGCCTCGTTGGCGTGGGGCTGCTCCTATTCAGCGCGCCATTCTTGCTGGTGATGAGGTTGCTGGCGTTTCCATTATGCGTATTGGGCATGGCGTGGATACCGGCGCTTATTGCGCGCAGGCCTCGACTTCGGTTGCCAGTAAGCATGCTGAGGCGCTGACCATGGAGCTTGGCGAGCTTGGCGGCAAACTGCTGGCTGATACGCTTCCGTCGCTTGCCGATGGTTCGGCTGTTTGGACTGAGCAGGATGAGTCGCTCGTCACTCATGCTGCCAAGATTTCCAAGCTGGAGATGCGTCTGGATCCGCAGATGGCTGCGCTCGATTGCGTGCGTCATGTGCTCGCCTCGTCCGACACCGCTCCCGCTCGTTGCGTGATTGCCGGCAAGACCGTGCGCGTGCTCGATGTTGCGCCGGCCGAAGTGTCGCTTGGCGAGGGCGCCATTGACGTTAAAAACAAGCGTGTTTACCTGGGACTTTCCGATGGCTCGGTTGAACTACTCGAGGTTAAGCCCGATGGTAAGCGTGCCATGGCTGCTTCTGCCTGGGCTGCCGGCCTGCAGGGTGCCGAACTTACGTGGGGTGTACTGTCATGAGCAAGTTGTCTCCCGCGCGCAAGCTTGCGCTCGATGTGTTGATGGAGGCCGATCGCCGCGGTATGTACGCACGCGACGTGTTGTCTTCCCGTGCGTCCGCCAAGGCCATTGACCAGCGCGATTCCGCTTTTGCCGCTCGTTTGGCGCTCGGTGTTGCCGCCACGCAGGGCATTTTGGATGAGTTGCTCGATCAGTTTTTGGATAAGCCCAAAAAGGTCGCGCCGCGCGTTCGCATGGCGCTTCGCATCTCGGCCTTCGAGATGCTCTACCTGCATACGCCGGGCCGCGTTGCCGTAAGTCAGGGTGTTGAGCTGGTGCGCAGCGGTGCTAAGTCTGCTGCGGGCCTGGCTAACGCGGTGCTGCACAAGGTTGCGGACAACGTTGAGGACTTTGCCACGGCATCCGACGTGGATGAGTCCGAGCGCCGTTTGGTTCGTCTTTCGCGTTTGATGGGTCTCCCTCGCTGGCTGTGCGCTCGTATAATGGCCTCGTTCGATACGCCTGAGGGCGCGCTCAACTTTGCCGGCAATCTGGCTCCTGCGCCGCTTGCTCTGCACGAGAATGCGTTTGCGACCAAGGCCGACCCGTATATCTCGCAGCTCGTTGCGCCTGTCTTTCCGGGCTGCCATGCTCCGGTCGATGCTCAGGTTACGGTTGCGTCCGGCGTGTTTGAGCGTGCTGCCGCGGTTGCCTCGGACCTTAACGCCCAGCTTATCGCTACTGCAGCAACCCGTCCCGGGCGTTGCCTGGAGATTGGCGCCGGTCGCGGCACCAAGACCTATGTGATGATGTGCCAGGCCAAGCGTGCCGGGTATGAGCATCAGCATACCGCGCTCGATCTGCACGATCGCAAGTGCGATCAGAATCTCGCGCGCCTGCATAAGGCGGGTATCTCAGGTGTTCGTACGGTGTCGGGCGATGCCTGCGAGCTCAATGAGGTGCTTACGTCCTTTGACGCGATGCTTGGCGAGCCCGCTCTGTTCGACACGGTGTTTATCGATGCACCGTGCTCTGGCACTGGCACCATGCGCCGTCACCCCGAGATTCCGTGGCGCCTGACCGAGAACGACGTTACTACTGAGCTGCCCAAGCTGCAGCTGACGATGCTCAAGGAAGCAGCCGCGCGCGTGGTTGCCGGTGGTGAGCTTATCTATGCCACCTGCTCGGTTTTTGATGAAGAGAACACGCAGGTCGTGGATGCCTTCCTAGCCTCTCCCGAGGGCGTCGGCTTTAGCGTGGCGCCGCTCTCCGAAGCCCAGATTCTGCAGCTTCCCGATTTCGCGCAGGCCAAGAAGCTTGTCTCCGTGCGCCAAAACGACCGTGGGCTTTTCCAGAGCGTCCCCATAAACGCAGATTCCTACGACGGCCACTTCTGCGCCCGCCTGATCCGCAAGTAACTACTAAGTTGCGGTGAAATAGGGATTGAATAGCGGCTTCTACCCGCCAAACAGTCCTTATTTCACCGCAACTCATAAGGAAACCTGGGTAGCTTGATTAGCTACCCATAGAGCAAAGAAATAGCCCCGCGATCGGCGTTGATCGCGGGGCCGCGTTGTTTCTAGTGACTATGCGGGCAGTTGGCGCAGCAGCCGCTGGTGGCGCTGGTGCTGGAGCCGCCGCTTCGCTGGTCGGTGTTGTAGAAACCGCTGCCCTCAAATTTAATGCCGCTGGCCGAGAACGTCTTGGCCGCCGGGGCACCGCAGCTGGGGCACACGACCTCGGGAGTCTCGGACATGGGATGCTCAACCTCAAACACGTTGCCGCAGCTCGAGCATTTGTAATCGTAGCGCGCCATAATACTTCCTTTTCAGCACAAAGCGGGCAGATTACTCTGCCCGCAAAAATTCAAACGTCTGTAACTGTACCCTATATCGGGGGTTTTATCACGCTTCGCCCCAGAATCTATGGTTGTTGCGCAGGAGCTGTGCGGTTTTGTTTTCGGCGGCTGCAATGTCCGCCTCGTCAGCCTGCCAGGTCCAGTTGCCCGTGGCCACGCCCGGAACGTTCATGCGCGCGTCGTCGCCAAGCCCCAGGACATCCTGCAGCGGCATCATCACCAGGGGAGCGTCGCTTGCCAGCGCTTCGCTCATCAGCTTGGCCGCCACCTCAACACCGCTCGGCTCGTCGCCGCCCGCAAAGGAACGCGTACACCAGCCGGCGAGCGTCGACGTATCGTGCGTCGAGGTGTATAGAATCTTGCCGGGCGTGGGATGCACACCGCAACGAACGTCGTAGTCGCTAAACTCCAGCACGTCCATGCCGGGGAAACCGCAGGTCGATGCCATGGCGCGAACACCGGGCGTCAGGTAGCCCAGGTCCTCGGCGATAAAGTTGAGCGGCCCCAGCTCGTCATAGGCAGTCTGGAACAGGTCCTTGCCCGGACCCGCCAGCCAGCGGCCGTCGGCGCAGGCCTTACCGGCGGGAATGCTAAAGTAGCTGTGGAATCCCAGGAAGTGGTCCAGGCGCACACGATCGTAGAGCGAGAACGCGCGACGCAGGCGGTCCATCCACCAGCGGTAGCCGTTCTCTTTCATGTGATCCCAACGGAAGGTGGGGTTGCCCCACACCTGGCCCTCGGGCGCAAAATTGTCGGGCGGAGCGCCCGAAATCTCAATCGCCTTGCCGGTATCGGACAGCCAGAAGTTCTTGGGTTCGCTCCACGCATCTGCCGAATCGTCCGAGACATACATGGGAATATCGCCGATGACCTCGATGCCTTTCTTGTGCGCGTAGTTCATGAGCTCGCACCAAGCCAGGTCAAAGCGGTACTGCATGTACGCCTGCAGCTCTGCCTCGTCGTGAAAACGTGTGTCATCGATCAGATACTCGTTGTAGCGCGCGACATCGGCCGGCCAATCGTGACGCGATTCGCCTTCAAAGTACTTCTTGACGGCCATGTAGACGCAGTACTTCTCGAGCCAATCGGCGTTGCGATGTTTAAACGCCGTGTAGAGCGGGTCTGCATCCTCGCCGCCTCGGGCCTTCCAGGTCTCAAAGTCGGCTGCCAGCTCCTCTTGGCTTTCGGGCAGCAGGTCAATATTGCCTGCAAAGGCCGAAGGCCCAGCGTAAGGGGAGCGGAAGAAGTCCGTCGGGTTGACAGGCAGAACCTGCCAGTAGCGCATGCCCATAGCGGCCAGATGGTCGATAAAGCGACGCGTGGGTGCGCCGATCGTGCCGGGCTTGCCGTCGTCGGTGGGCACCGAGGTGATATGGCACACGACGCCCGCGCCGTGATCGAGCGGCTCCTGCAGGCGCTGCTCGGCATGGTGATAGATGATCGACGAGCCCAGCGGATACAGATCGAGCGTGACCGTACCGTTGTGGATTTCGCACTCGTGGCCGCTGATCACGTCGCTCGCGCATTCGCCGAGCGCCGGAATCGTCACGCGGTGCGAATTGCGAAGGCTGCGGTTGATGATAACCGTCGCGGACTCGCCTTTCTTGCCCGTGCGGTTGTAGGCCAGCACCTCGTCGTTGAGCGCGAAGGCCTTGATCTCGCCTTCGGTCATAAATGGCAGTGCGCGACGTACAGCGGAGGCGTTCTTGACAATAGCCAGCGTGTCGAAGTCGTGCAGTTGGTCCTTGGTCGGCAGGGTGCGGCGGTTGCCCGGATCGGTAAGGCCCTCCAAGCCGTATTCGTCGCCGTAGTAGATCGAAGGTACGCCGGGGAAGGTCATCTGCATGAGCGTGGCCAGCCAAAAGCGGCTCTTGGCCAGCCCCATCGCGTTCTCGTCCAGGCGCCATTTGCTGCGCTCGCACTCGGGTAGCTGCGACTCGTCGGGGCCGCCGCCGAGTACTGAGATGATACGCGGACGGTCATGGCTCGAAAGCAGATTGAGCGCGCAGGACAATGCCTCGCTCGGGTAGTTCTCACGGAGGGTCTCGATGTCCTCGGCAGCCTGATAGGCGTTCTTGTAGCCCATCAAAAAGCCGATGACCATGTCGCGGAAGGGGTAATCCATGGCAGAGTCCAGCTCGGAGCCCTGCAGGTAGCGGCGCAGATGGCCATAGCTAATCTTGTTGGAAGCGTCTTCCCAGACTTCGCCGAGCAACAGTGCGTCGGGCTTTTCGGCAAGTACGGCCTTCTTGATCTGGGCCAGGAAGTCGTCGGAAAGCTCGTCGGCGACGTCCAGGCGCCAACCATGGGCACCGGCGCGCAGCCATTTGCGGATCACGCCGTCCTTGCCCAGGAGCCTCTCGCGTACCAGCTCGGACTTCTCGTTGATGGCCGGCATGTTGCCCACGCCCCACCAGCAGTCGTACGAGCCGTCCTCATGGAAGGTAAACGCATCGCGCCACGGCGAATCCTCGCTCTGCCAGGCACCCACGCCGGGGTAGTTGCCGTAGCGGTTGAAATAGATCGAGTCGTCGCCCGTGTGGTTGAAGACGCCGTCCAGGATGATGGAGATGCCCAGCTTCTCGGCTGCCTGGCACAGCTCGGTAAAGTCCTGCTCGGTGCCCAGGATCGGGTCGATCTTGGTGTAGTCGGCCGTGTCGTAGCGGTGGTTGCTCGCGGCTTCAAAGATGGGGTTGAGGTAGATGGCCGTAAAGCCCAGCTCGGCGATGCGGGGCAGGTCTTCCCGGATGCCCTTGAGCGAGCCGCCGTAGAAGTCCCAGGTCTTGATGGAGCCGTCCTCGGCGCGCTCGTACACGGGCGGCTCGTTCCAGTCCTCGACCATCCGGCGCTGAATGCCCTTGCGCGGCTTTTCGAGTTGGGCCATTGTGCGCTCGCGCCAATGCTCGTCACGGGCGTAGCGGTCGGGGAAGATCTGGTACACCATGCCGCGCTCGTACCAGGTGGGGCGGTTCTCGCGGTGCTTGTAGACAGTAATCTGGAAGGACGGCACCTCGGCGTAGTCGTAGGTCACGCCCTCGCCGCCGGTGCGGCCTTGCGGCGCGCCCAGGCGAACCTCGGGCTGGCCCTCGATATTGCATATAAAGCTGTACCACACAAGACACGGTTCAGTGCATTTGAGCTCGCCGGTAAAAATGCCATCGCCTTCGTGCTCCATCGGAATCAGGGTCTCGCCGACTTCATCGACCCAGGTACGTAGGGTGAGTGTTGCCTGGCTGGGATCGGCATCCTCCAAAATAACCGAGAGTGCAACGGTGGTTCCTGTGGTCACAGCGCCAAACGGAGTGCGAAACTGCGGTAGGCGGCTGTTGTGTATCAATCTCATAGTACGGTCCAGTTCAATAGAATCACGGCCTGCGGGCCATGGGTTTTACGCACAGGATAAAAGTATATCTGTTGTACACAGGGTGTATAAACAACATCCGTTTACCATCGGCGAACGGTTGTCCTAGAAAATCGTTTTACCAACTATCTACAGAGAAGGGGCGCCCGGTTGGAGCGCCCCTTGTTTAGGGTTTTGATTAGGTTTTAGATCGTCTGCGGGCTAGCGGCGCTTGCGGGTGGCCGTTGCCTTGCGGACGGAGGTCTTCTTAGATGGCGCCTTTTCCACGGTCGTGGCGACAGGGGAGACCGGGGTCTCCTTGGTGGGCTCGGGCTTGGCCTCTGCCTTCGGGGCGGCCTTGACCTCGGCGGCCTTCGGCACCGGCTTGGCCTTTACCTCCACCTCGGGCTCCTCTTTGGCAACAGCGGGCTTACTCTCCGCCTTGGGAGTTGCGGCCTTTGCCGTGGTCTTCTTGGCTGCCGTCTTGCGCTTTCGCGCGGTGGTCTTGGCGGCAGGCTTGGCCTCGACGGTTGCCTCTACCTTGGACTCGGCAGGCGTCTCCTCGACCTTGGCTGCCGGCTTTGCGGCCGCCTTCTTTGCAGTGGCCTTGGCAGTCGTCGACTTGGTTGCCGTCGCCTTCGTAGCTGTAGCTTTCTTGGCGGTCGTGCTCTTGGTCGCGGTCGACTTCTTGGCAGCGGTCTTGGCCGGAGCCTTTGCCGCAGGCTTAGCCTCGGCGGCGGCCTCGGCCTTTACCTCGGGAGCAGCCTCGACCTCGGTGGTCTTCTTGGCTGCGGCGGTCGTGCGCTTACGCGTGGTCGTTGCTTTGGCAGCAGTCGTCTTTGCTGCGGCTGTCTTCTTGGCAGCGGCCTTGGTCGTCGTAGCCTTCTTAGCCGTCGTCTTGCGCGTCGTAGTCTTCTTGGCGGCAGGCTTTGCAGCCGGCTTATCCTCAGCCTCGGGAGCTGCCTCAACCTTCACCCCAGCCTTGGGCTCCTCAACAACCGGCTCAGCCTTGGGCTCGGCCGCAGCCTCCTCAGCCACAACCACAGGCTCGTCGACAACCGCCGCCGGCCTCTCGATCTCCGGATGCATAAAGAAGTACAGGTCCAGATACTTGTCGGCCGAGCGTGTCCAGCTAAAGTCCTGGCTCATGGCCTGCGTTACCAGCTGGTTCCAGGCATCGCGGTTGTCCCAGAACAGGCGTGCTGCGCGGAACACGGCGTCGCCCATCTCGTCGCCGTTAAAGTTGCTAAACGAGAAGCCCGTGCCCTCGCCGGTAAACTCGTTATACGGGATCACCGTGTCCTTCAGACCACCGGTCTCGCGCACAATGGGCAGGGTACCGTAGCGCATGGCGATGATCTGCGACAGGCCGCAGGGCTCAAACTTAGAAGGCATCAGGAACATGTCGGCGGCAGCGTACATACGCTGCGACAGCGCAGGATCGAACTCGATGCGTGCGGCCATGGTGCCGGGGTACTTGTCCTGGAAGTAGCGCAGGCCGTCCTCGTAGTCGCGGTCGCCGGTGCCCAGCACCGCCACCTGCACGCCGCCGGACAGGATGCGGTCGAGTGCGTACATGACCAGGTCCATGCCCTTCTGGCGCGTCAGGCGCGTGACCATCACCATGAGCGGACGATCGTCGCGAACCTCGAGCCCCAGCTCTTCCTGCAGCTTGGCCTTGCACACGGCCTTGCCCGCACGGTCGTCAACCGTGTAGTTTGCGGCAATGCGCTTGTCGGTCGCCGGGTCAAAGCCCGCCACGTCAATGCCGTTGAGGATGCCCTGCAGCGCATAGGAGCGCTCGCGCAGCACGCCGTCCAGGCCCTCGCCAAACTCGGGCGTCTGGATCTCGTTGGCATAGGTGGGGCTCACCGTGGTGATGGCATCGGCATAGCGCAGCGCGCCTAGCATGTAGTTGATGCTGCAGGCGTCGCAACGCAGCTGCGAGGCGGCCGCCGGAATATGCGCCACGCCCAGGATGTCCTCCATCACGGTGTCGCTAAACTGCCCCTGGAACGCCACGTTGTGGATCGAGAACACGGTCTTGACGCGGTCGTACAGCGGCAGGCCCTGGTAGAACTCGCGCAAGAACACGGGCGCCAGTGCCGTCTGCCAGTCATTGCAGTGCAGGATGTCGCACTCAAAACCGGCCGGCAGGTGCTGTAGGCTCTCGGTGATGGCCTTGGAGAAGAACGCAAAGCGCTCGCCGTCGTCAAAGAAGCCGTACGGATAGTCGCGCGCAAAGTAGCGCTCGTTGTCGATGAACATATACGTGACGCCGTCGTGCTCGAGCTTCTCGAGCCCGCAGTACTCGTTGCGCCAGCCCAGGCTCACGTAAAAGTCGGAGAAGTGCTCCATCTGCGCCTTGTACTCGTCCTTGATGGTGGCGTACTTGGGCACCATCACGATGACCTCGGCGCCGGCGCGCACAAGCGCCGCAGGCAGCGAGCCCGCCACGTCGCCTAGGCCACCGGTCTTTACAAACGGTGCGCACTCGGCCGAGGCAAACACGATCTGCATCTTTTTGCTGGAATCTGCCATATTGTCTCCCATGTTGCAATTCGAGAATAGCCGCCTGGCGCAAACCGGGCGGCTATTCTACATGTTACGAGCGATGTTGCGGTGCCTACGTTAATGCACGATGGTGGTATCGGGAGTTAACGGGGCCTTGCCCAGCACCAGGATGTTCTCGGGCGTGCCGCGAAGCTCTGTGTTGGTGGGAACCACGTTGTTCTTGTCCAGGATGGCGTTCTCGACGCGGGCGCCGCTCTTGATGATGCAGCTCTGATTGATGATCGAGTTGGTCACCGAGGCGCCTTCCTCGACCACGACGCCGCGCGACAGGATCGAGTTGCGCACGGTGCCCTTGATGATGCAGCCGGCCGAGATGATTGAGTTGCACGCGTGGCTGCCGGTCGCATAGCGTGAAGGCGGCACGTCGTGAGCCTTGGTCAGGATCGGGCGCTCGGGATCGAAGAGCTGATCGGCCACGGTCTGGTCGAGCAGGTCCATGCTGCGGCGGTACAGCGACTTCTCGCTAAACACGCCCACGACCTCGCCCTTATACTCGTAGCTGCACACGTCGATGTTGCCAAAGTCGCCCTGGAGTGCCTCGAGCAGGTCCAGATAGTCGGCGGCCTGGTAGTGGTCGATGATCTCGAGGAGCGTCTCGCGGTTGACGATGCAGCAGTCCATAGAGGCGTTGTCGCCGTACACGACACCGGCGCTCACGCCCGTCAGGCGACCGTTCTCGTTGATCTGCAGCTTGGTCTCGTCATCGACGTTGCGCGTGGCCTTGCAGTACACCACGGTCATCTGGGCGCCAGAGTTCTCGTGCGCGTCAATGATGGTGTTGAGGTCCATGTTAAAGATGATGTTGGTGCCCATCATCACAACATAGGGCTTGTCCGAGCGCTGGAACAGCGTCTTGTTAGAGATGATGTCGCGCAGCAAGAAGCGCATGCCGCCCTTGGTGCTGTCTCTTATACACATCTCCGAGCCCACGAGACCGTACTAGATCTC
>CABSMZ010000018.1 GCA_902478875.1 uncultured Collinsella sp. | reverse complement strand
AGTACGGTCTCGTGGGCTCGGAGATGTGTATAAGAGACAGTGCCCACAAAGGCGCCGCGCAGGCGGGCGAGCTTGCCGGTGGGAGCGGGGGCGTCGGGCGCGGCGAACGCAAAGACGCGCGGGGCGATGCGGTCGCGTGCGATGCTGGCCCAAGCGCAGCCGGTGAGGATGGCGTTGGTCAGGATGAGCATCACAAAGGCGAGCGGCTCGTTTTGGGCGACGAGGCCAATGGCGCCCCAAATGGTCAAAAAGACCTGGAAAAGACCGAAGGCGACGCTCCACCCAAGAGCGCTTTTGGCAACGGTGCCCGACTGAGCGCGAATGGCCTTGGCCTCGCGCAAGACAAGGTAGACGGTCGCCGCAAGACCGACGAGCGAGATGGCGGCAGCGAACATGCTGAGACTCCTCACAAACTAAAACGTACGTAAGCGGGGGTTTACCCGATTGTTACCAAGATATGCGCTGCAATTGGTGTCTGCGCACAACAACCAGCCATATTAACGCGCACGTGTGGCGGTGTGGCGCAATGTAGTGGCGACCTGCGCGATAATGGACGGGAATTACACGGAAACGTAAAGGCTTCTTAAAGAATTAGCGAGGATAGAGCTATGGGCGAGCAGGTTTGTATGACGGGTGCCGAGTACTGCGGCGGAGCTGCGGGCGTGGATGCGAACGGTTATCCGGTCGAGACTACGGGCAATGCGGTGCTGGACACGTTGGAGCACCGTTCCTCCACGCGTGCCTTCGCGCGTGATGACGACGACCGCCCCGTGGCGGTGACCGACGAGCAGCGGGCGGCGATTTTGCATGCGGCGAGCCGCGCGCCGTCGGCGGGCGCCATGATGATGTATTCCATCGTGAGCATCCGCGAGCAGGCAACGCTCGACCGCCTGGCCGACCTGTGCGACCACCAGCCCATGATCGCCAAGGCGCCCTGGGCACTTATATTTGTGGTCGACTATGCCAAGTGGATCGATCTGTTTAAGCACGTGGGCTGCTTTGAGCCCGAGTTTGTAGAGCGTACGGGCAAGGCGCCCCGCCGCGCGCCGGGTCTGGGCGACTTTGCCATCGCGGCTCAGGATGCCGTGATCGCCGCGCAAAACGCCGTGGTTGCCGCCGAGGCCCTGGGGCTGGGGAGCTGCTATATCGGCGACATCGTCGAGAACGCCGAGGAAGTTGCCGCGCTGCTCGATCTGCCGCCCTATACCATGCCGCTGTCGATGCTCATCATCGGCACGCCCCGTAAGGAGCGCCCGGCAATCGCGCACCCCGTGGTGAACCTGGTGCACGAGGAGCGCTACTGCCGTGCGGATGCCGCGACTATGGATGCGCAGGTGGCCGAGATGGATGCGATGTTTCGCCCGCACGCCCGCGAGGTGGGGGAGCGCGTCGTGGATATCTACACCCGCAAGCACACGAGCCCCTTTATGGCCGAGATGAGCCGCTCCATGGAGTGGTGGTTCAAAAACTGGCTCGGAAAATGACGAATGTGACAAGGGGATAGTCCCTTTGTCACACTTCATATCGCCGCGGTGGCCTAAAGACTGTATAAATCTTTATCTAGCTGGGAAAACAGTGCATTAAAACATGGGCCGATTACCTATAATCCCTTCGAACATTAAAGTTGGGAGGAAACCGGCTTATGGAACAAAAGGCCAAGGAGGCAGCCTCGCACGCTGCGATTCCTGTGAGCATCTCGGCGATGCTCGTCACGCTGGGCGTGGTGTACGGCGATATCGGCACCAGCCCTATGTATGTAACCAAGGCGCTCGTTGCCGGCAACGGCGGCATCGGAAGCGTCACGGAGGAGTTCGTGCTCGGCGCGCTCTCCCTTGTCGTGTGGACGGTCACGTTGCTGACCACCATCAAGTATGTGCTCATCTCGCTGCGCGCCGATAACCATGGTGAGGGCGGCATCTTTGCCCTGTACAGCTTGGTTAAGCGCTGCGGTAAATGGCTCATCATCCCCGCCATGCTGGGTGGCGCCGCGCTGCTCGCCGACGGCATCCTGACGCCGGCCGTTACCGTTACCACGGCCATCGAGGGCCTGCGCACCATTCCGGCGGTCCATGCCGTGCTGGGCGATGACCAAGGCCGTGTCGTCGCCATTACGCTCGCCATCATCATCGCGCTCTTCTTGGTACAACGCATCGGTACGGCCAAGATCGGTCACGCCTTTGGCCCCATCATGACGCTGTGGTTCCTGTTCCTGGGCGGCACGGGTCTGTTCTTTGTCTTCCAGCACCCCGCCGTGCTGCTGTGCCTCAACCCGGTGCGCGGCATCGCCTTTTTGCTGAGCCCCAACAACCACGCGGGCATCATGATTCTGGGCAGCTGCTTCCTCGCCACCACCGGTGCCGAGGCGCTCTACTCCGACATGGGCCACGTCGGCCGCGGCAACATCTACGCTACCTGGCCGTTCGTTAAGTGCTGCCTGCTGCTTTCCTATATGGGCCAGGGCGCTTGGCTTATGAACAACGCTGCCAACCCCGAGCTCATGGGCATTGCCGACCTCAACCCGTTCTACCAGATGCTCGCCCCGGGCCTGCGCCCGTTTGCCGTCGGCCTTTCCACCGTCGCGGCCATCATTGCCTCGCAGGCGCTCATCACCGGCGCATTCTCGCTGGTGTCCGAGGCCAGCCGTCTGGACCTCATGCCGCACATGCAGGTCTTCTACCCTGCCGAGACCAAGGGCCAGCTCTACATCCCCATGGTCAACAACGTCATGCTTGTCGGCTGCGTCATCGTGGTGCTGCTGTTCCAGAACTCGGCGCATATGGAAGCCGCCTACGGCCTTGCCATTACGCTGACTATGATGTGCACCACGCTGCTGCTCTTCTTCTACCTGCACGAGGAGCGCAAGCTCAAGGTTGCTCCGTGGATCTTCGCGGCCTTCTTCCTTTTGCTCGAAGGCTTCTTCTTCGTGAGCTCACTTACCAAGTTCTTCCACGGCGGCTACTTCACCATCCTCATGGCCGCGCTCATCATGGGCATCATGGTGTGCTGGTACAACGGTACGGCTGTTGAGCAGCGCCAGTTTACGCTGCTGCCGCTGCGCAGCTACCTGCCGCAGCTCAAGCGCCTGCGCGACGACGACCGTTACGAGCGCATGAGCGACAACGTCGTGTACCTGACCAAGGACACCCATACCGACTACATCGACCGCGATATCGTCTATTCGATCTTGGACAAGCATCCCAAGCGCGCCCGCGCCTGGTGGTTTGTGAATGTCGAGACCATGGACGAACCGCACACCTTTGCCTATTCGGTCGAGACGTTCGGCACCGATTACGTGTTCCGCGTGCATCTGTACCTGGGCTACAAGATCAACCAGCGCGTCAATGCCTACCTGCGTCAGGTCGTTCAGGACCTGGCTGCCACCGGCGAGCTGCCGCCGCAGACGCATGACTACTCGGTCTACAAGGATCCGGGTAACATCGGCACGTTCAAGTTCGTCCTGATCCGTAAGCTTCTGGCGCCCGAAAGCGATGTGGAGCCGAGCGAGCGTACGGCCATCACGCTCAAGTACATCATCCGCCGCGCCGCCGGCACGCCTGCGCGTTGGTACGGCCTGGAGAACTCCAACGTGAGCTTTGAGTACGTGCCGCTGTTCACCAAGTTCAAGGCCGTGAACAAGATGCAGCGCCTGGCCCCCAACGAGCGGCCGTAGACGTCGGCGGCTACACGGAGTTGGTTTTTGATGGATAAGCATGAGGCCGGGGAGGTAAACATGGATACAAAGGCGCTCGATGGCCGTGAGGCGGTGGTCGAAATGGTGCGTGAGGCGCGCGTCGACGCCGCCGAAGATCGGTTCTTTACGAATCGTGCCAACATGGATATGGCCGATCGCGTAATTTCGATCGTGGCACTGGTATTTGGAGCGGTGTGCGTGTGTGCCCTGCTCGCGCACGTGCTGTTTGTCTAGCGACCGCAGGTTGCAAAGGCTATACACTTGGAACCACCACAAGGGAAACCACCACAAAGGTGCCTGTCCCTTTGTGGTGGTTTTTGTTTTTGAGAGAGGGGCGGGGCGCTGATGGACGTCCGTGCGGACGGTGATATTGCCGAGAACTTTTGGTGGCGGCGCACTACGATGACGCGTCGCGGCCCCCTGTACGATATCTGCGTGTCGGTGGGGCTGCTGGTCGCGGCGACGATTGTGGGCGCGCTGCTCGACCATCCGGGTCTCGCGCCGAGCATCATGATCGTCTATGTGTTCGCCGTTCAGCTGTGCGCATTCTTTACCTGGAGTCGCCTGTATTGCTTGCTGAGCTCGGCTGCCGCCGTGGCGCTCTACAACTTCTTGTTTGTCGACCCGCGCTACTCGCTGTCGCTTATCGACCGCGGCTATCCCGGCATGTTCTTCATCATGTTCGTGGTCTCGCTTGTGTCGAGCTCGATTGCGTTGGCCCTGCGCCGCGCCTTGGCACAGGCTGCCGCCAGCGACCGCCGCACGCATATGGTGCTCGAGACCAATCGCATGTTGCAGCGCTGCGCCGACGAGCAGCAGATCGTTCACGCCATGGCCACGCAGCTGGCGCGTCTTTCGGGCTGTCCGGTCGTGTGGTACAGCGCCGACGCCGAGGGCGATGACCTGCTGCCGCGTGCGACATACACGGCCGTGGGCGATGCCGCGCCGGTGCACGAGCTGGCGCCGCAGATGCCACCGCGGCTCTCGGCGTCCGCCTATGTGGGAACGCCGCTCGATGCTACGTTCGGCGGCTCGGCGTTTTATGGCATCTACCTGACGGTTCGCACAGGCGACGGCTTCGCGCGCTCGGGCGACCCCGCCTCGGTGGTGGGCGTGCTGGCTATCGTTGCCGAGCCCGACGTGCTGACGCACGAGGAGCGGACACTTGCCGATGCTATCGTGAGCGAAGGCGAGCTGGCGCTCGATCGCGCCCGCGCCATGGAGGCCCGCGAGGAGGCGGCGGTGCTTGCCAAAAATGAGCAGCTGCGCGCCAACCTGCTGCGCTCCATCTCGCACGACCTGCGCACGCCGCTCACCAGTATTTCGGGTAATGCCGATGTGCTGCTCGACCAGGGCTCGACCGGCACCGCCGTGCTCGACGCCCAAACGCGCCGCGGCCTGCTCTTGTCCATTCGCTCGGATGCGCAATGGCTCAACGCCACCGTCGAGAACCTGCTCGCCATCACCAAGCTCGAGGGCGGCGGTATGCGCCTGTCGACCACGCTCGAGCTCATGGACGATATCGTGGAGGAGGCGCTGCGCCACGTGAACCCTGCCGTGCGCGAGCACGACCTTAAGGTGGTGGCGTGCGATGAGCCGGCGCTCGTCAACGTCGATGCGCGCCTGATGGTGCAGCTGGTGGTCAATCTGGTGAACAACGCCATCACCTATACGCCCGCAGGCTCGCATATCATGATTTCGATTAGCGTCGACGATGGACGCGTGGCGTGCTCGGTGGCCGATGATGGTCCAGGCATCGCACCCGAGGATCGCGAGCGCATCTTCGAGTCGTTCTATACCGCCAACCATGGCCTGGCCGACAGCCACCGTAGTGTGGGCCTGGGGCTTTCGCTCTGCCGCTCCATTGCGCTGGCGCATGGCGGTAGCATAGAGGTTGCCGCGGCGGACCCGCACGGCTCGGTCTTTACGATTGAGCTTCCCGTCGCCGACGTTTCGTTTGATAAGGAGTAGCGCTGTGCCGAACTCTGCCGTAAAACCGCTCATCTTGGTCGTTGAGGACGACCCCGCTGTCCGCAATCTTATTGTTGCCGCGCTCGAGGCGCACGGCTTGCGTCATATGGCCGTGGAGACCGCCCATGCCGCCATCGCTGCCGCCTCATCGCAGGCACCGAGCATTGTGCTGCTCGACCTGGGTCTGCCCGATATGGACGGCGTCAAGGTGGTGGAGTCGGTGCGCGCATGGTCGGGCATGCCGATTATCGTGGTATCGGCGCGTAGCGAGGATGCGGACAAGATTCGCGCACTCGATGCCGGCGCCGACGACTACCTGACCAAGCCGTTTTCGGTCGAGGAGCTGCTCGCGCGCATTCGCACGACGCTCAGGCGCCTTTCGTATGCGCAATCGGGCGGCGTTGCCTCCGAGGGCACGTTCGATGCCGGTGAGCTGCATATCGACTTTGATGCCGGCATTGCCACGATGGATGGCGAGGAGCTGCATCTGACGCCGATTGAGTACAAGCTCTTGTGCCTGCTGGCACATAACGCCGACAAGGTACTAACGCACCAGTTTATCCTGCACGAGATTTGGGGCACGGCAACTAAGAGCGACCTGGCGAGCCTGCGCGTCTTTATGGGCACGCTGCGCAAGAAGATCGAGTCCGACCCCGCGCATCCGCGCTATATCCAGACGCACGTGGGCATCGGTTACCGCCTGGTCACCCAAGGCTAGATCGCCAACCACCATCCCAATATGAGTTGCGGTGAAATACGGACGGAAGTGGCCTATTTGGCGGCCAAACAGTCCATATTCCACCGCAACTTTGTTTATTTGCCCCTGGGTTTGCTGGCGTAGAACTTCTTCTTTTTGGGCTTGCCGGCGGGGGAGGGTTTGCCGTCGCCGCGCGGCCCTCGGTCTCCGGCCTGCGCGTGCGCGGGTACTGCCGCGCGAGGCTTGCGCGCCTCGGGGTTGCGCAGCTCCTCGGTTCGCTCGGCAATCTCCTCGGCGCTAAAGCCGACCTCGGCCATGGCGTCCTCGATGGGCAGTCGGCGCACGATATAGCAGTGGTGCACCTTCTGGTTGCGCGCGAAGTCCTCGGGGATGGTCTGTGCCGTAATGTCCTCCAGCACGACGCCCGCGCGCGCGAGCTTGCGCGTTTCGGGGCGGAAGCCGCGCAGGTTGCAGCTAAAGATGGCATGTCCGCCCTGTGCAAGCAGGCGAGATACGCCGGCCAAAAGCTCAACATGGTCGCGCTGGACATCCCAGGTGCGGCGGCCCATCTTGGACGAGTTCGAGAACGTGGGCGGGTCGACAAAGATCAAGTCCCAGCGGTTGCGCGTCTGGCGCTGGTCGCGAATCCAGGCGAGCACGTCGTCGCGCACAAAATGATGCTGCGGACCAACAAAGCCGTTCTGGCGCATATTGCGCTCGGCCCAGTCCAGGTAGGTGTTGGAAAGGTCGACTGTCACGGTTTCCTCGACGCCGCCGTCGGCCGCATAGCAGGTGGCGGTGCCGGTATAGGCGAACAGATTGAGGAAGCGGCGTGCCTGTTTGGCGTGTTCGCGCACCAGGTTGCGGGTGACGCGGTGATCCAGGAAGATGCCCACATCCAGGTAGTCGTCAAAGTTGACGGCAAAGGTGAGCCCGCCTTCTTCGATGAGCGGCAGACGCCGGCGCGCGATGTTGGCGCGCTCGCCCGATCCGCCCTTGCCGGCGCCCTGCTTGCCGTACTGCGAGCCGCCGCGCGAACGCATGCGGGCCTTGGCGTGCACATGCTCGGCCGGAACATCAAGGATGCGCGGCGCGATGGCCAAGATGTCGAGCATGCGGGCCTGGGCCAGCGCGGGGTCGATGGTCTTGGGCGCGGCGTATTCGGCGATGACGAGCCAGCGGCCCGGCGTCTGCGGGCAACCCTCGTACAGGTCGATGGCAGCGGAGTAGTCGGGCAGGTCGGCATCGTAGACGCGATAGCAGCTCACGCCCTCGCGCTTGGCCCACTTGCGGCGCAGACGGGCATTCTTGCGCAGGCGGTTGGCGAACTGCTCCGACTCGGGGATGAGCACGGGCAGCGGCTTGCCGTCGCCCAGGTCGAGCGTGGCAGCAGGTTCGGGCATGGTGGAAGCGGCGGCTTCATCGTTGGTTTCGTTGGCATCCGTAACCTCGGCCTCGGTATCCGCGCTGGTCGCAGCCTCAAACGTTGCGGCGGCATGGTCGAGCGAAGGCCAGACCTCAATAGCTGCTTCCTCGTTGTTGGGCATGACGGCAATCGAGCGCTCGGGCTCGGCGTGGAGCGCGCGGGCCAGCAATCCGTCGCGGGTGAGCGCGGCGACCGGTGCCGCGGCAAGCTCGGGCGCGCGGCGCAGCTCACCGACCAGCGTCATGGCGTCGTGCATGAGCGAAAGCGGTGTCTCGGTCGTATCCGCGACCACGGCGGCACCGGCGACGGCGCCCGCGTGGTCCAGTACGGTGGCGGACTTGGCGGCGCAAAAGTCGACAAAGCGCTTGTGGCCAGCGCTCTTGACCATGCGCTCGGCAGTCTTGCGGGCGGCGGGGTCGATGTCTGCGGCCACGATGCGCGCCTGGCGCTCGCGCGCTGCCGCCTCGCGCGAGCGCGCCTCGGCAAGCAGCTGCTTCCACAGGGCGGCGTCGTGCAGCTGCCAGCCCTCAAAGCCCCAGCGCTCGCGTGCGGCGCCCGGGGCGCGGTCAGTCAGGATATTCACGGCCTCCAGCAGCAGGCCGCCGCCGGCGCACGAGGCGTCGATCAGCGTGGGCAGAGCCTCGTTCTCGTAATCGTCGGCCGTCAGCTCGCGCTCGCACAGTGCGGTCCAGCCGACCTGCGCCAGCACCAGGGCGGCGTAGTCGGGGCGCAGCACGTGCGTACCATCGCCGGCGCGGGTCGCGGCAGGCGGCAGGCGTTTGAACAGCGGGTCGCCCGAAAGGTCCAGGCTTATGCTCGCGCGACGCTGACGCAGCGAAAGCAGCAGGTGAACGTCGGGGTCGGCGGCATCGACGTCGGCGCGACGGCCCGTGGTCTCGGCTAGGCGGTCACACAGCGCGTCCTTGGCGCGCAGGGCCGAGAAGCGCGTGTTGCGCAGCTGCTCGGTCACGCCGCGGGCGGTGATGGCGATGGTGGCGCCGGGGCGGACGATGCTCTCCCAGGCGATGTCGTAAACGCTATCGTACAGTTCATCGGCATCCTGCGCCTCAAAGCGCCCGAGCACCACGAACACGCGGCTCGCCAGGCGCGACCACAGGCATGCTCGGTAGCCTTGCTCGAGCTCGCCCTCAAATGTAGCGCGGCCCTTCAGCCGGCGAACATGCGAAAGCCCGAGGCGTTTAAGCTCATCGGCGAGTGCGGACTCAAAGCCCTCGGGGCAGCTTGCGTAAAATTCCATGGGTGACCTCTCTGGTTGCGTCGCTCCATTATATGATGGATGCTTCGTTTGCCCTTATCCTCGAAAGGAACCCATATGATTGATGCGTGCCCCGATTCTGCCGTGCTCTTTTTTGACGTGGACGGCACGCTGACGTCGTTCGATCCCGACAACATGACCGACAAGGACTTTTCGGCGGTTCGCCCCTCGCAGGCGGTGATCGAGGCGTTTCATCGTCTGCGCGACGCAGGGCACAAGGCGTTTATCTGCACGGGTCGTCCCTTGTGGCTGATTGCCGATGGCCTGCGTGCTTTGGAGCCTGCGGGTGTCGTTGCCATGGCGGGCGCCACGCTCGAGGTCGAGGGTCGCGTGGTGCATGAGGACTGCTTTAACGAGGACGTTATCGAGGAGCTTGCGCGCCGTATGGCAGCGGCAGGGATTGAGGCCTTTTTCGAGACCAACGTGGCTACTTTTGCCCTGGAACCCGCGGGTGTTGAGCAGTCGTCTCTGATCGGCACTTCTGTGGTGCACAGCGCCGAGGAGATGCGCGTCCACGGCAGTCTGCGCGTGGGCAAGGTATGCCTCAATGTGCCCAGTTTGGCTCGCGTAGCCAATGATGACGGCTTTATCGATTGCGAGTTTGAGCTGTGCAACACCGGTGGCCAGAATCGCGAGCTGAGCCCCAAGGGCATTGACAAGGGTGTGGGCGTGGCGCGAGCGCTGGAATACCTGGGTCGCACCGGCAACGCGCGCACCTTTGGCTTCGGCGATTCGGGTAACGACCTGGGCATGCTCGCTGCGGTCGAGACGGCTGTCGCCATGGGCAACGCCATGCCTGAGGTCAAGGCGGTCGCCGACTACGTGACCGACGATGTCGCACACGACGGCACCGTCACAGCGATGCAGCATTTCGGCCTCATCTAATGAATCCCGCGTTCTGACGTTTGCCCAAACTGCGACTCTTTGCTTTTGCATGCTCAATCGATTTATCAATCCAAACACTGAGGTGTTTATACCGTTCGCCGAGAAGATAAAAAACCGCAGCTCACGCCTTGATAAACGTAGGTAAAGTGTTTAGCAGTTTAACGCCCATGTGCAAGCGAAAGGAATCAGGCAGATGGCAATCAAGGTGTTCGCTGACGGTGCAAACCTCGAGGGCATGCTCGACATGTACGAGAACGGCAACGTTCAGGGTTTCACGACCAACCCGTCCCTTATGAAAAAGGGCGGCGTGACGGATTACCGCGCGTTTGCCAAGGAGGTCCTGGCCCACATCACCGATGTGTCCGTCTCGTTTGAGGTCTTTGCCGACGACGTCGAGACCATGGAGGTCGAGGCGCGCGAGATCGCTACCTGGTCCGAGAACGTCTACGTCAAGATTCCGTGCGTGACCACCAAGGGCGAGTCCACCGCCGAGCTGGTGCGCAAGCTTTCGGCCGACGGCATCAAGGTCAACGTCACCACCATCTTTACGCCTACGCAGGTTGATGAGATGGTCGAGGCCGTCGACGCCGAGACGCCGTCCATCATCTCGCTCTTTGCCGGCCGCATCGCCGATACCGGCGTCGACCCCATTCCGTTTATGACGGAGTCGGTCAAGAAGGCCGCCGCAAAGCCCAACTGCGAGGTCCTGTGGGCGTCCACGCGCGAGCTCATCAACATTTACCAGGCCGAGGCCTGCGGTTGCCAGATCATTACGGTGCCCAACAGCATCCTGGCCAAGCGCAAGAACATTGGTCGCGACCCGTACGAGGTCTCGCTCGATACCGTGCGCGGTTTTGCCAAGGATATCGCGGCGCTCGGTTTCCATATCCTGCCGTAGCGCGAACACCGACTGTACCGTGGGCTGTTCGCCCCGGCCTTTCCTTTCCCTATCGCTCACGCGCTCCGCGAGGGTCGCGCTAGGCAAAGGAAAGGCCGGGGCTGCCGGCACGAGCTTGCCAGCAAGTTGGCGATTGGCTTCCATATCCTGCCGTAAGCAAGGGTACCCCCGCCTGCGCCGTGCAAAATTGAGAGTATTCAGCAAGGTAAAGGTCTTTATCAGTTGACCGAAGCATGGAACGGCCCCCGTTTTGGCTCTGACGACGCTAAAACGGGGGCTGTTTTTTGCTTTTTCGTCTCTGAGGGGCATCCGGAACGGTGGAATTTGCAGAATACTCGCGATTTTGCACATCGCTACAGGGGGTACCTTTGCTTTGGCGGTTTACTTTCCCTGCACCATGGTGAGCGAGATCTTCTTGCGGTCGCGATCGACCTTTTCTACCCACACCTTGACCGTGTCGCCGACGCGCACCACGTCGTTCGGGTGCTTGACAAAGCGATTGGCCAGCTTGGAGATATGCACGAGGCCGTCCTGGTGCACGCCCACGTCGACGAACGCGCCAAAGTCGACGACGTTGCGCACCGTCCCCTTGAGCTCCATGCCGGGTTCCAGGTCGTCGATGGAAAGCGCCGAGCGGCTAAAGACCACCTCGGGCGCGTCGTCGCGCGGGTCGCGGCCGGGCTTCTTGAGCTCGTTGACGATGTCGATGAGCGTGAGGGTGCCGCAGTTCAGGTCACTTGCCAGCGCCGAGATACTGCCCAGACGGCGCTCGATGTCGGGCACGCCGCCGCGGCTGAGCTCGCTTGCTTTAACGCCGGCGCGTTCCAGGACGGACGTGGCCACCTCGTAGCTTTCGGGGTGGACGCTCGTCGCGTCGAGTGGGTTCTTGCCACCGCTAATGCGCAGGAAGCCCGCGGCGTTGAGATATGCCTTGGGTCCCAGCTTGGGGACCTTCTTAAGCTGACGGCGATCGGTAAAGGCACCGTTTTCCTCGCGGTAGGCCACGATGTTTTTGGCCACGCTCGGCGTGATGCCCGATACGTATCCCAGCAGGCTCGCGCTCGCGGTATTCACGTCGACGCCCACGCGGTTGACGACGTCCTCCACCACATGGCCCAGGGTGCGCGAAAGCTCGGCCTGGTCAAGGTCGTGCTGGTACTGGCCAACGCCGATGGACTGGGGCGGAATCTTGACGAGCTCTGCCAGCGGGTCTTGCAGGCGGCGGCCCAGGCTCATGGCGCCACGCACGGTGACGTCCAGGTCGGGATATTCCTGGCTGGCGAGCTCGGAGGCGGAGTACACCGATGCGCCGGCCTCGTTGACGATGGTGTAGCGAAGGCTGGGCGCCTGCTCGGCAATGAACTCCGAAACGACTTCCTCGGTCTCGCGGCTGGCGGTGCCGTTGCCGATGACGATGGTGTTGACGCTGTCCTTCTTGACGAGGCGGGCGAGCTCGCGCTTGGTGCCGGCGACGTCGTGGCGCGGCTTGGTGGGGTAGACCACGCCGTGGTCGAGCAGCTTGCCGGTCTCGTCCATAACGGCGACCTTGCAGCCGGTGCGGTAGCCCGGATCGAGCGCGAGCACGCGGGCGCCACGGACGGGGCGTGCCGAGAGCAGGCCCTCGAGATTCTTGGCAAAGACGTTGATAGCCTCGGTCTGCGCACGGACGGTGAGTTTGGCGCGGGCCTCGCGCTCCAGCGAGGGGGCCATGAGGCGCTTGTAGCCGTCGGCGATGGCGGCGTCGAAAATGGGGGCGAAGACACCCTGGCGTCGGGGCCAACGGCTGCCGAGGCGTGCCGTGGCCGTAGCGCCGTCGACGTTCACGCGCACGCGGAGCTTGCCCTCGCGCTCACCGCGGTCGATAGCCAGCACGCGGTGGTTGGGTATACGGCGCAGCGGCTCGTCAAAGTTGTAGTAGGGCTCGTAGGGGGTCTTCTCAGCGGGGTCGGTGGCCTCGACGATGATGTCGGCGGTGCTCTGCGTAAAGGCGCGCAGGTCGGCGACGTTCTCGGGGTCCTCGGCCACCGTCTCGGCCACGATGTCCGCCGCGCCGGCGAGCGCCTTTTCGGGCGTGTCGAAGCCGGCCTCCTCGTTGACGTATGCCGCGGCAGCGTCGAGTGCGCTGCCCTTGGCCGAGGCCTGCATGATGATCATGTTGGCAAGCGGCTCCAGGCCGGCCTCGTGGGCCTTCTGCGCGCGGGTCATACGCTTTTTGCGGTAGGGCTTGTAGAGGTCCTCGACACGCTGGAGCTGCGTGGCCTCGCGAATCTGTTGTTCGAGCTCGGGCGTAAGTTTGCCCTGGGCGTCGATGAGCAGAATGACGTCCTCTTTGCGCTGCTCAAGATTGCGCAGGTAAGACAGGCGCTCGTCGAGTGCGCGCAGGGCGACGTCGTCCATGCCGCCCGTGGCTTCTTTGCGGTAGCGCGAGATAAAGGGGATGGTGTTGCCCTCGTCGATGAGCTTGACGGCCGCCTCGATATTGGCGGCCTTAAGGTTGAGCTCGCGGGCGAGCTGGGCGATAAGATCCATGGGACTCCTTGCGTTTAAGGTGCGTTTGCAACACAGGGCTACCAAGGATACCACCCGTCCCAAAAGGCTGTTTTGGGGCCGCGCCACGAAAACGGCCTATCTACTACGTTTTACCCGTAGGGGCTGACCATACCTGGGTTTTCCGAAAATCGGCAAGCCGTTTACCTGCGGTTTTTATTTCGCGAAATTCGGCATGGTTGAGGGTGGTCGGCTAAACGTAGTAGATAGGCCCATTTCGTGGCGCACGAACCAAGCTGAGGCGCAAAATGGCCCCTGCCCCAGAAAAATCGTCGGCAAGGTAGCAAAATGCCCCACGGGCAGGAGGCTGCTCGCGGGGCAAAGAAGAGGGGCTTATTGGTGGCGGACCGAAGGGTTCGGCATGGGGTTTCTGCCGCGGTCGCTCTTAAGGCATTACAGCTCGACGAGCTGGCCGGTCTCGGCGGCCTCCTTGATAGCGTTGAGAAGCGTGAGCGTCTTAACGTTGTCGGCGGGGGTCACGACGGGCTCGACCTCGCGGCGGACAACCTTCACAAAGTGCTTGAGCTGCATCTTGTGCGGCAGTGCCGGGTCGACGGCCGGAATCTCCATCTGCAGCGGCTTGTGCCAGTTGGAGGCGCTGTCGTAGGAGAACTGGTGCAGGCGGGGCAGCGACAGGGCGCCCTTAGTGCCGCCGATAAAGTAGGCGTCGGCGTCGAAGGGGCGGTACTGCGGGTCCTCGCGAGCGGTTGCCTCCCAGTTCCAGGGGCTGGCGGTGGCGTCGGAGATGGTCATGCTCGCGAGCGCGCCATCGGCAAAACGGACGTTGACCACGGCGGAGTCCTCGGTCTCAAAACCGCGGGCGGCGCTGGACTGCATACCCTGGACGGCAACGGGCTCGCCCAGCAGGTAGCGGAGCAGGTCGACGTCGTGCACCAGGTTGACCAGGATCGGGCCGGCACCCTTCTTGCGGCGCCATTCGACATCGAAGTACTCGTCATTCTTATAGATCATGTAGTGGAAGCTCGACACGGTGAGCTTGCCCAGCTCGCCGGACTCGATGATCTCCTTGGCCTTGTTGACGAAGGGGTTGTGGCGACGGTGCTGACCCACGAGCACGGGCACGCCGGCGGTCTCGGCCTCGGCAGCGAAAGCCTGGGCATCCTCCAGGTCGTTGGAGATCGGCTTTTCGACCAGCGGCACGATATTGCGCTTCACAGCCTCGCGGGCAACGCCCAGGTGCAGGTCGTTGGGCGTGGCGATGATGACGGCCTCGGGCTTAACCTCGTCCATCATCTGGGCGGGATCGGTGAAGAACGGCACGCCGGCGGCCTCAGCCGTGGCGCGGGCGCCCTCAAAGGCGTCGGCGATGGCGACGAGCTCGGCCTCGGGCTCCTCGGTGACAAAGCGGATGTGGTTGCGGCCCATGGCGCCGGCGCCGATAACGGCAATGCGGACGGGGTTGAGCTCAGACATTTCGACTCCTTAATACTGGTGACCGGTGGAATGCGACAAAGGGGCTGTCCCTTTGTCGCATCGGTAAAACTAGGCGGACTTCTTCTTGCTGTCGGAGACCATCATGTAGACGGTGAGCACGACGGCGATGGCGGCGATCACAATGGCGCCGTAGAAGGACTGCTGGTAGGCGGCGCTGCCGGCCTCGGCGTGATACAGCACGGCAGTGATGGGCTGGCTGATCCAGGTGGAAGCGGCATAGCCCAAAAACATGATGCCGTAGTTGACGCCGATGTTGCTGGTACCAAAGGCGCCACCGGTGAGCGGCGGGTAGATGACGAGCAGGGCGCCAAAGCTAAAGCCGAGCAAGGCGAGCGCCACAAAGAACATGCTCTGCGTAAAGCTCATCGACATGATGACGAGCGCGACGATGGTGACGACAAGGCTGATGAGCAGCGACTTGTAGGCGCCGAGCTTGTCGATGATCTGGCCAAAGGACAGACGGCCAACCAGGTTGGCGCAGGTGTTGACGGAGACCACCACACCGCCGAGGGCGACGGCCGCGGCGCTCGTGGGGTCGGCGAAGAGCTGGACGGCGGCGATGGAGGCAACCTTGCCCACGAGCAGGGTGCCCGCGGTGGCGGCGAAGGCAAAGGTGACGATGAGGACCCAGAAGCGCGGGGTCTTGACCATTTCGCCCGGGGTGAGGTCGCCGAAGGTGCCGGCGTGCGCGCCGCCCTTGGGGGCCTCGAAGCCCTCGGGCAGCCAACCGGCCTCGGGGGCCTTCAGGAACAGGGCGGAGGCGGCGATCATCACAAAGAAGATGACGCCGAGCGCCTTAAGGGCGCCAAAGATGCCCAGGCTCGGGATGAGCAGCGAGGCGAGCACCGGGGACAGCACGGCGGGACCGGCGGTCGAAGCGGCCAGGGTGATGCCGGAGGCGAGACCCTTCTTGTCGATGAACCACTTTTGACCGGTGGTGAGCGCGGGGTTGTAGCCCAGGCCGTTGCCGATGGCGGCGACGAGCGAGAACCACAGGTAGAACTGCCACGGCTCGGTGACGGTGCCGGACATGAACCAGCCCAGGCCGTAGCACACGGCGGCGGCGATCACGACGTTGCGCGGGCCGATCTTATCGGAGATGCGGCCGGCGAAGATGCCCGTCACGGCCATGATGGTCTGAAAGACCGGGAAAGCCCAGGTAAGGGCGCTGGACCACTCGGGGTAGACGGCGAGCAGGTTCTTGCTCACGACGGAATACAGCGCGATGGAGCTGATGAAGAACATGGTGACGCACGCGGCGGAAAGCACGACGGCGCGACCCTTGTTGGAGTTGGTGGAAGCCATTGGACTCTTTCTAATCGATGCGGGGAGGAGCGGGCGTCACCGCGAGCCTCCCTGTTGGGCTGGCTTACTGGTCAGTCGGCTTTGCGACGCCGGACTCATCGGACCAAAGCTCGACACCCTTGTTCTTGAGGTAGTTGTCGGCAAAGGCTCGGCGACCGCCGGGCTTGGCGGTGAGGTCGCCCATCATATTGGAGAAGCCGCCATCGACCTTGATGGCGTCGCCGGTGGTAAAGTCCGAGCGCTTGGACGCCAGGAACATGACGGCGTTGGCGATATCGCTGACCTCGCCGATGCGGCGCGTGGCGATGAGGCGGCTGCGGCTCTTCTCGACCTCGGGGTCGGCGTAAAAGCTCGCCGACATGGGGGTCTTGACAAAGCAGGGCTCGACGCAGTTGGAGCGCACGCCGTAAGGGCCCCACTCGGCGGCGAGCATCTTGGACATCATGTTGACGCCCGCCTTGGTGGAGCTGTACACGCCCGAGAACGTCTCGGGGGAGTGGCTAGCGACGGTCGAGATGTGCACCAGGCGGCCCTGGCCGGCCTTGATCATCTCGCGACCAAAGCGCTGCGAGGTGATGAAGTAACCGGTGAGGTTGACGTTGAGCACCTGCTCCCAGTCGCTCAGCGGCAGGTCCTCCATGGCGGCGAAGCGCAGGATGCCGGCGGTGTTGACGAGAACGTCGACGCGGCCGAACTCGGCGATGGTGGCGTCGACGGCGGCCTGAACCTCGGCCTCGTCGGTGGCGTTCATCTTGTAGCCCTCGGCGTGGATACCAAACTCGGCGGCGAGGTCGGCGGCTGCTGCCTTGACCTTCTCCTCGTCTAGGTCGAGCAAGACGACGTTGGCGCCGTTGCGGGCGAACTCGCGGCAAGTCTCGACGCCCATACCGCCGAGCGCGCCAGTCACGGCGCAGACATCGCCCTCGAGCTTAAGCCAGTTGCTCATAGGAACTTCCCTTCTTGTCTTCTTGTGCCTCCCTGTGGGTCGCTCCCATTAACCGACCCACGTGGTTTTCGCTGGTTATCGTATGCTTTGCATTTGCGCAGGTGAATTGCATATTTGTTAGAATGGCGTTAACCATAGGTTTACACTGTGCGATGCAGTTTATTCTCAATTGAGCGCATGACCTGCGAAAACAACCTCCTGTGGCACCATGTGGCCACGGGCGCGAAAACGGGAGATTGACGTGTACGATCGACGACTTGAGGCCATATCGGCCGCCGCGGAGCTGGGAAGCTTCTCGCGTGCGGCGGCACAATTGCGCGTGTCGACTCCGGCGCTCGTCAAGCAGGTGTCGGGCTTCGAGGCCGAGTTCGGCATCACGCTGTTCGAACGCTCGCACTCGGGCGTCAAAGTGACGCCGGCCGGCGCACTACTGGTGGACGACGCGCGCTCGATCATGCGGCAGTCCGAGGACGCGCTGCGCCGTGCCCGACGCGCGGCGGGCGATGGCGGTGCCGTGCGCCTGGGCGTGTCGATGATGTGCCCGGGGCGCCAAACGCTGTCGATGTGGTCGGGCATCCACGATCTGGAACCGTCGCTGCGATTTGAAATCGTGCCGGTAAGCGATCTCTACGACGAGCGCGAGACCGTCATGCGTAGCTTGGGCCGCGAGGTCGATGTGGTGCAATCGAGTTTTTCTACCCCACGCTGGGGTGATGCCTGCCAAAAGCTCCGCATTGTCAACGTGCCGTTTTATATCGATCTGCCGCGCACGAGCCCGCTGGCGCGCAAGAATCGCATTACGGTTGCCGACTTGGAGGGTATGCGTCTGCGCGTACTGCGCCACGGCAACGACGCCATGGACAGCCTGCGCATCGATCTTTTGGCCGACGGCGGCGTGGACGTGATCGACGTGGACAGTTTTGACTTTGCGCTCTTTAACGAGGCGGAGGAAAAGGGCGACGCGGTGCTCACCTGCGGCGCATGGTCGGGCGTGCACCCGGCTTTTGTAGGCGTGCCGTTCCTATGTGGCCGCGAGGTGCCGGTCTTCTTGCACTACCCGCTCGAGCCCACCCTCCAAGTACAAAAATTCGTCAACGCCATGGCCCAACTCCTCAACTAGCTCATTTGGCGCGGGTAGTCTTTTTGGGACGGGGCTTTTTTAGCTACTTTTGCCGCCCTGCCTGCGCACCCTCAAAGTAGTCAAAAAGCCCCATTACAGTTTGAGTCGTCCGAAAGGGCGGCTCTTTTCCGTTGCACGGCTATACGATTGAGCCGTACCGGTGGTCGCTGGCCGACCGCCCCGGACGGCCGTCAGCCCCTGCCCCGTAGAGGGCCCGGGACGTGTTGCTGTCTCTTATA